>DAOVCL010000063.1 GCA_030670005.1 Candidatus Zixiibacteriota bacterium
TGTTAAAATAGTGATCTCCAAAATTTTTACCTACTCAAAGACATATGGCGCTTCAGTATTGGCATTAGGGAGGTGATGTCTATGTGAGATTAGAAAGGGGGCTGTGTATGTTAAGTCAACAGAAAGATAGTTACTTCGAGAAAGGAGGAAGATTATGGCTAAAGTAACACGAGAGATGGTCGAGAAGGCAGGCGTCAACATGGACCAACTCGTCGAACTGTTAGTCAAGAATGCGGCTGCAGAGCTCACCACCTATTACTACTATACGATTCTGCGGGTGAACCTGATCGGATTGGAGGGAGAAGGAATCAAAGAGATTGCAGAGACCGCCCGCATTGAAGACCGCAATCACTTTGAGGCGCTCGTGCCCCGCATCTACGAACTCGGTGGCAAACTGCCGGAGGACATGAAGGTTTTCCATGATATCTCGGCCTGTCCGCCTGCCGGTCTGCCCAAGGACCCGACGGACATCAAAGCTATGTTGACGGTGCTGGTGGAAGCGGAGAGATGCGCAGTGCGGGGATATACCCACATCTGTAATCTGACCGCTGGCAAGGACCACCGCACCTACGACCTGGCTCAGGCGATCCTCAACGAGGAGATCGAGCACGAGTCCTGGTTCTCCGAGTTTCTGGGAGAGGGTCCTTCCGGACACTTCCTGCGCAGGGGAGAGACCTCTCCATTTGTGTCCAAATTCTTGAAATAGGGCATAGGCCAATTCAGGAGATTCCCTCTTAATGGGGACCTCCTGAAAGGATGAACACAATTGTTCGCAATAGAACCGGTAATGCGCGCGAGAGTTTTCACACGTGAAGAGCTTGGCAGGTACAACGGCAAGAATGGTATGCCATCGTACATTGCCTACAAGGGAATGGTCTATGATGTGACCAGTAGTTTCCTGTGGAAAAACGGTCGTCATCAAGTTCTTCATGATGCAGGCAAAGACCTTACTGATAGTCTGGACCAAGCACCTCACGGCTCTGATCTTATTGTGAAGTTTCCGGTGGTCGGGATTCTATCCAAAGATTGATTCCTTATGAGCAGCGATTTCTGCCGCCAGGCTCTGGAGGAGCAAACGGTCAAGTTCTATTCTGAGCATGCCAGTTCCACGGATGACTATGTGGCCAAGGAGTTATACCACTGGCTGGCAAACTGGGAGAAGACCCATTTGACGTTTCTTTCAGAGTTGGATAGAGAGCTTTCGGAGAGCGTCTGGTACGACAACAAGTTTTGGCCGGTAATATAAAGGGTACAAAAATCAGGAGGTGTAACTATGGAAGGGAGAATGCCACTTATTGGCGAGAAGTTCCCCGAGGTAGGGGTACAGACGACCCATGGTAAGGTGAAGCTGCCGGATGATTATGCTGGGAGGTGGTTCGTTTTCTTCAGTCATCCAGCCGACTTCACCCCTGTATGCACCACTGAGTTCGTTGGCTTCCAGAGGAGATATGATCAGTTCAAGAAGCTGGGCTGTGAGCTGATCGGGTTGAGCATTGATCAGGTCTTCTCCCACATTAAGTGGGTGGAGTGGATCAGGGACAACCTCAAAACCGAGATCCTGTTCCCCATAATCGCTGATGACACGGGAAAGGTTGCCGGGATGCTCGGTCTTATCCATCCGGGCAAGGGGACAAACACGGTGAGGGCAGTCTTCATAGTTGACCCACACGGTGTCATTAGGGCGATACTCTATTATCCTCAGGAACTGGGGAGGAATATGGATGAGTTAGTGAGGATGGTAAGGGGACTTCAGGTCGCTGACAAAAATAGGGTGGCTATGCCAGCAAACTGGCCGGAGAATGAACTTATCGGTGATGAGATTATAATCCCGCCCGCCACGGATGAGGAGATGGCCAAGCGTAGAGGGGGGGAATACGAGTGTTTTGACTGGTGGTTCTGCCACAAGAAGCTATAAGAGGAGGTGACAAAATGAGGAAGATGAGGGAAAAGGCTTTACAGTAAGCCTTCGCGGGGGAGTCTATGGCCCAGATGAAATACCTTGCATTTAGCGAGATAGCCGAAGAGGAGGTATATCTCAATCTGGCCAGGCTCTTCAGGGCAATTGCCTTTGCCGAACAGGTGCATGCCACAAATTATGCTCGCAACCTGGGAATGATCAAGGGTACGGAAGAGAATTTGGGGGAGGGAATCCAGGGGGAGACCTTTGAGGTAGAGGAGATGTATCCGGCCTATGATGCCATTGCCAAGTTTCAAGGCGAGAAGGGCGCAGAGAGATCCATTCATTATGCCATTGAGGCGGAGAAGATCCACCAGGGGCTCTACAAGGTGGCAAAGGGAGAGGTGGAAAAGGGAAGAGATGTTGAAATCCAGGAGGTCTATATCTGCCCTGTTTGCGGATATACCTACATTGGTGTGCCGCCTGAGAAATGTCCGGTATGCAATCTGCCGAGGGAGGAGTTCAAGAAATTCTAAGGGAGCTTGGCGGATAGAAATCAAGGAGGTAAGTGATGGCTAAGGAGGAGAAATTGAAGATGTTCTGCTACCAGTGTTCCCAGACGGCAAGGGGGACTGGTTGCACGGTGAAGGGGGTTTGTGGCAAGGAGGCTACGGTGGCCAGGTTACAGGACAACCTGCTATTGGCCACAAAGGGGATGGCTGCCTACCTATATCACGCCAGGGAGCTGGGCTATACCGACCCGGAGATAGATGCATTCGTAGAGCGAGCTTTTTACTCTACATTTACCAATGTCAACTTTGATGCAGAGGACTTCGTCCACTTGGCTATTGAGGCCGGCGAGATGAACCTGAGAACGATGAAGCTTTTGAAGAAGGCCCACATCGAAACCTATGGAGAGCCAAAGCCCACGGAGGTGCAGACCGGGACTGTTAAGGGGCGGGGGATCATTGCTACAGGACATGGTCTCAAGGCGCTTGGGGCGCTGCTGGAACAGACCCAGGGGACGGAGATAAATGTCTATACCCACTCGGAGCTTCTGCCCGCCCATGGGTATCCTGGCCTGAAGAAGTACAAGCACCTGGTGGGCAATCTGGGAAGGGCCTGGTTTGACCAGAAGCAGCTTTTCTCTAAATACCCGGTGGCCATCCTGGGGACCTCAAACTGTGTGCTCATCCCCCGGGAGGAGTACAGGGAGAGGATGTTCACTACCGGGCCGGCGCGGCTTCCTGGCGTGCAGCATATTGCCGGATATGACTATACCCCGGTGATAGAGAAGGCGAGATCTTTGCCCGTACTCGATGAGAAACCGGGAGATGTTCTATTAACCACAGGCTTTTCCAAGTCTATAGTTCTCTCCCTGGGGGAGAAGATCAAGCAACTGGTGGAAACGGGTAAAATCCGCCATTTCTTCCTGGTGGGAGGCTGTGATTCCCCGCTGAAGAAGGCCGGGTACTTCCGGGAATTTGTCCAACGGCTGCCGCAGGATACGGTGGTCTTAACTCTGGCCTGTGGTAAGTTCAGGATCAACGACTTAGATCTTGGTGATATAGAGGGTGTCCCTCGACTAATTGACCTGGGACAGTGCAATGACTCGATTGTGGCCATAGAGATTGCCGATGGTCTGGCCCAGCTCTTCGGTGTGGGGATAAATGATCTCCCGCTGACTTTGATCCTCAGTTGGATGGAGCAGAAGGCCGTGGCCATCCTCTGGAGTCTCCTTGCCCTGGGTGTAAAGGGAATCTATCTGGGACCCATCCTTCCCGCCTGGGTAAATGATGACATTCTGAAAGTGCTGAGGGAAAACTATGATCTGCGACTGATAAGCAGCCCAGAGGAAGATATTAAGCAGATCCTGAGTGGATAGTCAGGCTGTTAGCGTGGGTGGTTGGGTTTCTTCCCCTGAGGTGGCAAAACACCGATTCTGCCACTGCCACCTTTTGCCGTCAGAATCGGGGTTCTGACGGCTCAGGGATTTCCATTTTCCAATTTCTATTTTCGATCCCCCAGGGGAGAAGCCTGAACAGCATAAAAGCAATTCCGCCAGATTCCGTGGTCAACTGTCAGGTTAGAGAGAAAAAAGGAGGAGGTGTAAAAATGACTGAGAGACGGCAGATCTACAAGTGTGAGATATGCGGGAACATTGTAGAAGTCCTGCATACAGGAAGGGGGCAACTTGTCTGTTGTGGTCAGCCGATGGTGCTTTATCGTGAGAATTCGGTAGATGCCGCCCAGGAGAAGCATGTTCCTGTGCTTAAGAGGGTCGATGGTGGCGTTAAGGTGAAGGTGGGGAGTATCGCCCATCCGATGGAGGAGAAGCATTACATCGAGTGGATTGAGATCGTAGCTGACGGGAGGGTCTACCGCAAGTTTCTGAATCCGGGAGATGCCCCGCAGGCAAGCTTTGATGTGAAGGCCGAAAAAGTGACAGCTCGTGCTTACTGCAATCTGCACGGGCTTTGGAAAGGAGGGGATGATCAATGATTGGCAAGAAGATGCAGGAGGCAATAAACGAGCAGATCAAGCACGAGCTGGAGTCCGCCTATCTCTACCTTTCAATGGCAGCCTACTTCCATTCTGAGGGGTTGGACGGGATGGCGCAGTGGATGAGGGCGCAGACCCAGGAGGAGCTGGTGCATGCGATGAAATTTTTCGATCATATCAGGGACCGGGATGGGAGGGTGGAGCTCCTCCCCTTGGCTCAACCGAAGAGGGAGTGGACATCCCCATTGCAGGCCTTCCAGGAGGCCTACCAGCATGAGCAGTTCATTAGCTCTAAGATAGATGGTCTGGTGAAGCTTGCCGCCGCAGAGGGCGACCATCCAGCCAGTATTCTTTTACAGTGGTTCGTTACAGAACAGGTGGAGGAGGAGGCATCCACCTCCAAGGTGGCGCAGATGTTGGAGCGGATAGGCGACTCCGGTCATGGTTTGGTTATGTTAGATCGCGAATTGGGTACGCGATCGTTCACGGCATCGACAACGGAAGGAGGGACAGAATGAGCATTCGTTTCAATGCCGACGAGATATTCGAGATGGCCGAACAGATTGAGAGAAATGGGGCCAGGTTTTATCGCCAGTCGGCAGAAGGTTTTACGGATGCTGATTCTCGCCAGAAGCTGTTTGACCTTGCTGCTATGGAGGATGAGCACGAAAGGGTTTTTCATTCTATGAGGGCAGATCTTTCAGGGAAGGAAAGGGTGATGTCGGGGTTTGATCCTAATAGTGAAGCCGCTCTGTATCTGCAGGCGATAGCCGATGGTAAAGTCTTCGATGTGAGGAAGGATCCCACTGAACGGTTGACAGGGAAAGAGACGATGGAGGATATTTATCGGATGGCCATAGGGTTGGAAAAGGACTCCATAGTCTTCTACCAGGGGATCAAAGAGATGGTTCCAGAGAGATTGGGCAAGGATAGAATCGAGACCATCATCAAGGAGGAGATGGGCCATATCACCCTCCTGAGCAGGGAACTGGTAGCTCTAAAGTAATAGGATAAAAGCCACCTTTTCCCAGGAGCTAAAGATTGTAGCTACGGGGCCAGGGTGACGATAGGGAGGCTGCAGGTCTACAGGTGTGAAGTATGTGGGGAGATCTTGAGGGCTGTTCATAACCTGAGGTAGAAGGAGGGGAATCCTTTGATGACCAGAGGGTATCCCTTCCGTTTCTACAAGATATGTGTCAACGGTCTGGATATGATCCCACAGATTGGGTATACCCGGTGGGTGGGGTATCAAAGGACCAGCTTGAAGAGGAAGAAAGAGATGAATTATGAGGGTAAGGCTATAACTATCGCTGGCTCTGATTCGGGAGGAGGGGCTGGCATACAGGCAGATTTGAAGACCTTTCAGGCCTTTGATGTTTTCGGAATGTCCGTGGTAACATCTGTAACATCGCAGAACACCTTGGGAGTGCGTTCCATCTATGATATATCCCCGGACATCGTTGGGGATCAGATAGATATGATAATGGAAGATATGGGGACAGATGCAGCAAAGACTGGAATGCTCTCCAATAAAAATATAATAGAATTGGTTGTTGACAGGGTTAAGAGATACAAAATAGAGAAATTGGTAGTGGACCCCGTTATGGTGGCCAAAAGTGGTGCTCGTCTCCTAAGAGAGGATGCAGAAAAGGCACTCATAGAGAAGCTATTGCCGGTAGCTTTTCTCATCACCCCTAATATTTTTGAAGCAGAGATAATTAGCAGAATGGAGATAAAGGATATTGAGGATGCTAAAGAATCAGCAAAAATCATCCAGAGAAATGGAGTAAAACTCATCCTTTTGAAAGGAGGACATCTTCCAGGAGAGAGGGCAATTGATATTCTGTTTGATGGAGGGAAATACACCTACTATGAATCGGAAAGGATTGATACAAAAAATACTCATGGGACGGGTTGCACTTTTTCTGCGGCGATAACTGCGGAATTATCTAAAGGAGTGGGTATTCACGACGCAGTTAAAGTGGCAAAAGATTACATTACAAGGGCAATAAGAAATGCACCAGGTAATATAGGAAAAGGTTATGGGCCTCTATACCATAACATTAGGCCATTGGAGATCTCGGCCTTCGAGGAGGCTGCTGAAGATTTTGATGGCTGGTTTAGCAAGAACAAAGTTGTCTTTGAATCTGAGCTGTTGGCTGAGAAGCATTTTTTATCTGACCCCAAGAATTCCGTGAGTATTGGGGTTGGAAGTGGATTATTTGCCTCAAGACTGGGCATAGAATATGGAGTAGAACCCTCAAAAGAGATGGCTAAATTAGCGGAGAAAAGGGGGATTAAAGTAAAGATAGGAACCGCTGAAGAAGTTCCTTTCGAAGACGAGAGATTTGATACGGTCTTGCTGAGCACTATACTTAGCTATGTAGATGACCCCCAAAGGGCAGTAAGGGAAGCCTATCGCATTTTAAAACCCAATGGGCATATTGTTGTCTCGTTTTTGGCCAGGGAAGGTTCCTATGCAATGATGTATGATTTGGCTTATCTCAGGGGGAAGCACGATCCCGAGACCGCCCCAGAATATCCTTATCCAATCAAGTTCATCAAGGAGACCCACTGGCGATCCACAGATGAAGTGAGTAATTTGTTAAAGAAGGCTGGTTTTGTTGATTTAAAATATGTGCAGACCCTGACAAAACACCCCAGATATACTAACAACGAAATAGAGGAGCCAATAGAGGGGTATGAAAGAGGTGATTACATAGTAATTCAGGGGAAAAAGCTATGAAAGTTTCGCAAAGGCTGAGAGAGGACGCAGATAACATATGGAAAAGGATAATTGAACATCCGTTTGTGTTGGAACTGTATAGCGGTAGTTTACCGATAGACAAGTTCAAATTTTATATTCTTCAAGATTACAACTATCTCATCTCGGCCATAAAGAACATCAGCATAATATCCTCCAGAGCCGACTCGGTAGAAGCTATGAGGGAGATTATCGAGATATTATGGCTGGAATCAGTAAGTGAGTTCAAGGGTTATGAGGAGTTTCTTGAAAAGCTCGGATATACCATAGAGGACGCCGTCAATGTCGAGCCTATTCCGGTGAATGTATCCTATATAAGCTTTCTTCTCTCTACGAGTTCATTAAAATCCTACGCCGAATCTATCACATCCCTCCTCCCCTGTTTCTGGTCCTATGCTGAAATTGCGGAGTATCATAAAGATAAATTGAGAAAAAATGGGAATAGTTTATATACGGAGTGGGCTGCGGTATATTTATCGGAACCTTATCTAAACTTAGTTGAGAGGATGAAAAAGCTGGTAGACAATGCCGGCAAGGAGTTTTCCTATAAAAAATTGAAAAAGACATTTATAACTGCAAGCAGATACGAGTATATGTACTGGGATGCAATCTACAATATGCATACCTGGCCTGTTTAGGAAAATGTTTAATCCTGTCTTTGCATTGGGAACAGGATTGTCTCTTTTCATTTTAGGTCTCTAAAAGGAGGGAAAGATAATGGAAAAGTACAGATGCACGGTCTGCGGGTATGTCTATGACCCCGAAAAAGGCGACTCCGATTCAGGAATTAAACCGGGGACGGCCTTTGAGGACCTACCCGATGATTGGGTCTGTCCTATCTGCGGCGCAGGCAAGGATCAGTTCGAGAGGGAATAGACAGGACAGAAATACAAAGAAGATCCTTAACAGTTCACGGTGGTCAGGGATCAGTAGCAATGTAGAATGTAGAATGAAGAATGTAGAGTTAAGAATGAAAGAAACTACTGACTGGGGCAGAATAGGGGTTCTGACGGCTCGAGAATTTCCAATTTCAATTTTCACCTGATTTCTTATTCTCTGATCCCTGGAAACTAATCCCCGAGAACTGCTACCAAGATCGAAGCCCACTGCTTTAGGAGGTTGGTATGAAGCCTGTAGAGATAAAACCGGGAGTCTACTGGGTAGGGGGTATCGATTGGGATCTGCGCAATTTTCACGGCTACCTTACCCAGAGGGGTTCCACTTACAATGCCTATCTGATTATCGACGAGAAGATAGTATTGGTGGATACCGTCAAACACTACCTCTTCGATGAGATGCTTTCCCGCATCCGAGAGGTAGTCGACCCCTCGCAAATCAACTATCTCGTCTCCAACCATGTGGAGATGGACCATTCGGGAAGCATTTCCAGGATTTTGGAGCTTGCCCCCAGGGCCAGGATAATCACTTCGCCTCAGGGCCAAAAGGGGTTGAGAGGACACTTCAAGAGGGATTGGGACTTTCAGGTGGTCAAGTCTGGTGATACGCTCAACATCGGCCATCGCACCCTGCAGTTTGTCCTCACTCCGATGGTGCACTGGCCGGATTCGATGGCTACCTATGTTCCCCGGGAGAAACTGCTTCTCCCCAACGATGCCTTTGGACAGCACATTGCCACAGCTGAGAGGTTCGACGATGAGATAGGCTGGGATATTGCCTACGAAGAGGCGGCCAAGTATTATGCCAACATCGTCTTCCCCTATGGTGAGCAGGTGAAAAAAGCCTTGGATGCCCTCTCCGGACTGGATATTGAGATGGTGGCTCCCAGCCATGGGTTGATCTGGCGAGGGTTCCTGTCTCAGATTTTGGAAGCCTACCAAAGATGGGCAAAGAATGAGTCGGAGAGGAAGGCTCTCATTGTATACGACACAATGTGGGGTTCGACGAAGAGAATAGCCTCCGCCTTGCAGGAAGGGTTGGAAGCGGAGGGTGTGCCGGCAACTATGAGAAATCTGAAGACTAACCATATCTCCGATATAATGACAGATGTGCTCCTCTCCCAGCTCGTCCTGGTGGGTTCACCCACCCTCAACAATGGGATGCTCCCTACGATGGGAGCCTTCCTCACCTATCTGAGGGGGTTGTGTCCCAAAAACAGAATTGGTTTTGCCTTCGGCTCCTATGGTTGGGGAGGACAGGCGGTAGGGGAGATTGAGAGGGTGATGCGTGAACTGAATTGGCAGGTTCCCCTATCCGGAGTGAATCTCCAGTGGGTGCCGGACGATGAGGAACTCGATGAGGTGAGAGAGCAGGGGAGTAAACTGGCAGAGATTCTTAAGTCTGAATAATTCATAATTCATATGCCACAAAGGCACCAAGCCCCAAAGTGTTGATAGAATATGGATTAAAACAAAAGTTCATGGTAGAGTGACTTAGTGCTCCATTTCTTAGGTTCTGTTACGTATTATTTGATACAGTCATACACAAGCGGCTGTTGGCTACAAGCAAATCCGAAATCCGAATATCGAAATTCGAAACAAATCCGAAATTCAAATGATCTAATTCTTCAAACAAAAACTAAATCTTTCTTTCTCTTTGTCTTGAATTTTGGATTTTGGTC
>DAOVCL010000062.1 GCA_030670005.1 Candidatus Zixiibacteriota bacterium
CAGCTTTTTCCTCACCTCTGGCAGAGTGGTGTATTCCATCGCCTCTAAGGGGAGGCGGTGGGGCTCAAAGGGGCCATGCCGGCGTAGATAATCGGCGATGTCGTTGGCCAAATCCCTTGCCCGGTCAAAGCTGGGGTCGTCAAACATATCCCTGGGACCCTCCAGCTTTCCCTGGTTCAACTGGAATCCAGCAGCCACCACCCTGGGTGGTCCATCGAACCTGCTGGGAGTGGCCTTCTGAAAGGGGACTGGCATTAGAGGGCCATTGTGGGAACCCCTCATCCAACCCTCTACCAGATGGGGAAAGGCAAATGGCTCCAGAACCTCCCCCACAGCAGGAAACCCACTCTGCGCCCTGACGATTAAGACCGGATCATCCTTTCCCACATATCTTCCAGCTATCAGGCTCAACCTTTGGGTGGAAGGGACGGCGGCGATCTCCCCATCGCTCTTTCTGTGGATGGCCTCAACCACATATCTACCCGGGGCCCCCAGGAAGACCAGCATATCGTATAGCTCCTCTGGACAGGAAAGGGTAACTGTCTTGCCTTCTAAGACATCCAGTATGCGGAATTTAAAACCGCCATGCATAGAGGGATCAATCACCAAGCCAGCGGTATTGAAGGGATCGCCAAAGATCTTAAACAGGGGCAGATTCCAGGCCCCAGGTGAGGTCTTGTCGGCCATAAAGATGATTATGGGCTCGCTCTTCCTCTCCACAAATTCCATCTCGGCCACCCCAGGCCCCAACCCTTTCACATTCCCGCTAAAGGCATCGGAGAGCATATCCTGTCCGGCCCCATAAAGCTTTAGCCCTTTGGCTACCTGGGTGCATTCCATAAATGTATCCCAGGCCAATTTGTGTATCCCCTCATCTCCTTCCCCTCTTTTGTGGGTCATAATCAGATCGAGGTCATCCCCACAGCTCATCACCCAGAAATCGATGAGCTTTCCATCCTGCTTAGCAGTCTCCAGGTTTTCTTTGGCCTTCTCAATGAGGGCAGGATGCATAGCGGAATGCCCGACATAGCCGCCGACATCTGCCTTTATCACCGATACGGTAATCTTCTCATCCATCTTCACCCCCGTTTGGACATGTTTGATTCCTCACTTGTCGGTCAAGGCCTTAACCCCAGGCAGTTCTTTTCCCTCCAGGAATTCAAGTGATGCCCCCCCACCGGTTGATATGTGACTCATCTTCTCCCCATAACCTGCTTGCTGAACGGCAGCAGCGGTATCTCCACCGCCCACGATGGTGGTTGCTCCCTCTTGGGTGATCTGGGCCAGAACCTCGGTTATCCTCATTGTCCCCTGGGCAAACCTCTCCTTCTCGAAGATGCCCATTGGCCCATTCCAGACCACTGTTTTAGCCTCCCTTAAATGGGCTGAGAAATGCTCAATGGTTTTAGGCCCAATATCAACGGCCATCCAATCAGATGGGATAGCATCCACAGAAACTGTTTTCACCTCATCACCATCTATCTCCTTAACCATCAAACAGTCGCTGGGGAGGTAGATCCTAATCCCTCTGTCCTTGGCATTCTGCAGGAGATTATGGGCCAGGTTCAGTTTATCCTCCTCCAGGAGGGACTTACCTATCTCCAACCCCTGGGCCTTCAAAAAAGTGAAGGCCATCCCCCCTCCAATGAGGAGGCTATTCACCTTACGCAGCAGATTGGCTATCACATCTATCTTGCCCGATATCTTGGCCCCTCCCAGAACCGCAACGAATGGACGGCCGGGATTGGTGAGGGCCTTCCCCAGGTAACTGAGCTCCTTCTCCATCAGGTATCCTGCAGCCCTTTGGGAGAAGTATCTGGTAACGCCATAGGTAGAGCTGTGAGCCCGGTGGGCTGTGCCAAAGGCATCGTTTATATAGAGATCTGCCAGCCTGGCCAGTCGTCTGGAGAACCTCCTGTCGTTGTCCCTTTCTCCCGGGTGGAAACGGAGGTTCTCTAAAAGAAGACAACCCCCAGGTTTTAGTTCGGCAACCTTTTTCTCTACCTCCTCTCCCACACAGTCAGGGAGAAAACCGACCTCTTTCCCCAAAAGTTCACTCAACCTTTGGGCCACGGGTCTTAAGCTCAATTTGGGATCCAGCTTTCCCTTAGGCCGCCCCAGATGGGAGACAAGGATGGCCTTCCCCCCCTGGGAGAGAACCTTCTCTATGGTGGGCAAGGTAGACTTTATCCTTCGGTCATCCGTTATCTTCCCCTCCTCATCCAGGGGGACATTGAAGTCGACCCTGATCAGTACCTTCTTCCCCCCCAGCTCAAGGTCATCTATGGTCAGTTTAGGCATAGTCCCCTCACTTTTTGGTCCTCACCGGCTCAAACTTCCCGGTCACCAGATACTCCATCATATCCACCATCCGACAGGAGTATCCCCACTCGTTATCATACCAGGCTATAATCTTAATCAGGTCTTCTCCTAACACCAGGGTGGAGAGGGCATCAAAAATAGCGGAGTGAGAATTACCGACTATGTCTACGGAGACCAAAGGCTCCTCGGAATACTCCAAGATACCCCTCAGCTCCCCTTGAGAGACGGAGCGAAAGGCCTCATTTACCTCTTCTTTGGTCGCCTTCCGGGAGAGCTTGGCGCACACATCCACTAAGGATCCGTCAGGGGTGGGAACCCTGATGGCCAGCCCATCCATCTTCCCCTTAAGCTCAGGTATGGCCAAGGCGGTAGCAGTCGTTGCCCCGGTGGTGGTAGGGATCATAGAGAGGGCAGCCGCCCTGGCCCGACGAAGGTCTTTGTGGGGGAGGTCCAATATCCTCTGATCATTGGTGTAGGAGTGAACTGTGGTCATAAAGGCCCTCTCGATGCCGAAGCTATCGTTTAAGACCTTGACCACCGGAGCCAAGCAGTTAGTGGTGCAGGAGGCGGTGGAGATTATCTGATGCCTCTCCGCATCATATAGCTGGTGGTTTACCCCCATCACGATGGTGATATCGGCACCATCACCTTTAGCCGGCGCAGAGATCATTACCTTCTTCGCCCCTGCCTTTAGATGCATTGAGGCCCCCTCTCTGGTCCTGAACCTACCTGTGGACTCGATAACCACATCCACGCCCAGGTCCCTCCAGGGGAGAAGGGAGGGATCCTTCTGGCTGAAAACCTTCACCCTCTTCCCATCCACCATTATATTATCACCCTCTGACCTCACCTCCTTAGGCAGAATACCGTGCACGGAGTCATACTTCAAAAGATGGGCCAGAGTTCGGGCATCGGTTATATCGTTGAAGGCAACAAACTCGAATTTGGGATCATTCATAGCTACTCGATAGACAAGCCTTCCTATCCTGCCAAAACCGTTGATGGCAACCTTAATGGCCATTTTTACCTCCGTTTTTTTTCTCTTTATCCCTTCTCCCTACTCCCCAAAAGATCTATCTTCTGACCTATCATCCTTTTCATAGCACCCTTTCCCGCTCCCAATATCTTACGCGGGTCAAAGACCTCAGGTTCCCTCTGCAGAAATTCCCTCACCCCAGCAGTAAAGGAGAGCCTAAGATCCGTATCTATGTTCACCTTGGTAATTCCCAAGGAAATGGCCTTTCTTATGTGTTCATCGGGAACACCAGCGGCCCCAGGAAACTTGGCCCCATATCGTTCTCCCCATTGGACGATCTCCTTTTTGACAGAGGAGGCCCCATGAAGGACAAGGGGAATGGAGACCTTCTCAGCTATCTCCTCCAATCTGTCAAAGGCCAGCTTGGGCTCCCCTTTGAACTTGTATGCCCCATGGGAGGTTCCAATGGCAATAGCCAGCGTATCGCATCCCGTCTCCTCCACAAACCTCACCGCCTCGTCCGGATCGGTCAGGCAGGCCTCCCTGGCATCAACGGAGATCTCATCCTCTATTCCCATCAATCTTCCCAGCTCTGCCTCCACTGAGACCCCTACGGCGTGAGCCACCTTCACTATCTCCTTGGTCAAAGCGATATTCTCCTCCAAGGGGTGACTGGAACCGTCTATCATTACCGAGCTCCAACCCAACCTCAAACAGCCAATAATAATGGAATAGTCGGTTCCATGGTCTAAATGAAGGGTAACCGGAATGGGGGCCCTCTCGGCCATCTTCCTCACCATAAGGGATAACTCCTCCATACCAACATACTTTATGGCCGATTGAGAGGTGGCCACGATTACCGGTGATCTCTTCTCGGTTGCCGTCTCAATTATGGCCTGGGTAATCTCCAAATTGGTGGTATTAAAAGCGCCGACAGCATATCCCCCTCCCTTGGCCTCTACCTGCACATCCTTATTGGTCACTAAGGGCATTCCCACCTCCCGGAAAAATGATTAACAGTTCACAGCGATCAGGGTTCGGCAGTCAGATATTCGTCAGTTGTCGGTTGCCAATTATCACGGATTTTTCCTAATCCTCGGAAACTGTAAAGACTTCCGAAGTCCATTAAACATTCGCCCAATTTCCACTGTTTTATCTTAATCCTTAATCCTGACTCCTGTTTCTGATCCCTGACTTCTGTGAACTGTTGTTATCCGAAGAAGACCTCTGCTATATGGTAAAGATCTTCATCCACCGTCTTTATCCTCTTGGTAACTACTTCCAGGTCTACAGGGACAACCCTGTTTCCCCGCAGGGAAACCATCTGGCCAAAGCCACCCTGGTGAATGAGGTCAATTGCGGCTATGCCAAATCTGGTGGCTAAGATCCGATCAAAAGCCGTGGGGGTCCCCCCCCTTTGGAGATAGCCCAAGATGGTAACCCTGGTCTGAAAGCCTGTCCTCTTCTTGATCTCCCTGGCCAAAACATGCCCAATACCCCCTAACCTGATATGGCCGAAGGCATCAACCTCCCTCTCCTGTGCTATGTAGCCCTCCCCCTCCGTTCCCTCAGGCATCTTCGCCCCTTCAGCAACCACTACAATGCTGAAATCCCTTCCCCTCTTATGCCTTTTACGGATAGCATCACACACCTCACCGATATCGAAGGGATGCTCCGGGATAAGGACCATATCGGCTCCCCCAGCCAGACCGGCTTCCACAGCAATCCACCCGGCATGTCTTCCCATAACCTCCACCACGATAACCCTATTGTGGGATTCGGCTGTGGTGTGTAGCCTGTCGATGGCCTCGGTGGCGATGTTAACTGCCGTGTCAAAGCCAAAGGTATAATCAGTGCCCGGGAGATCATTATCAATAGTCTTGGGCACACCCACTACCTTCACCTGATAATCCTGGAATAGCCTATAGGCAACCCCCAATGTGTCCTCACCCCCCACTATCACCAAACCCTCGAGTCCAAGCCTATCTACATTCTCTTGGATCTTCTGAGGACCGTTCTTCTCCTTAAATGGGTTCGTGCGTGAGCTCTTCAGTATGGTTCCCCCCATATGTAAGATCCCGGAAAGCCTATCTATGTTTAATTCCTCAGTCATACCCTTCCTTAATAGACCCCTCCAGCCCTCCAATATACCGATAACTTGGTCACCGTAGACACTTACCCCCTTCCTCACCACCGCTCTGATCGCCGCATTTAGCCCCGGGCAATCTCCACCTCCGGTCAAAATCCCTATCTTCATCGAAACCATCCTCCTTAGACTTTCCCAAATAATAAACTTAACTCCTGACTATGTCAAGTTCAAAATCGCTGTGCTATGGCTATAGAGTAAAAAAATCAGACTGAATCCTTGCCCCTGGAAATTCTCCAAAGGGACTACCTGAGAAATACCATCTTTTTGATCTTGGTAAGGTCGCTTATCTTAAACCGCAAAAAGTATCCACCGCTGCTTAGGGAGGTTACCCTTTAAAGAAGCAACCTTTTCCCCGGTCACTGCCATCCATCCACAGGGTGGTTTTAAGATTCTAAATTTGAACTTAACGGCAATGGCATTGCATAGAAAACGATTTGGACAATACCTCTCAGATCCTGACAGGCTGGGACTTCGCTTACCCCCTGCCCTGTTGTTTGAAAATTCCAAACCACCTAAAGTTAGCCCATTCTCACTACCATAGCCAGTGTGAATAGCCCAATGGCCAGACAGGCACGGATGAGATACTCAAAAAGATCTGCCCCGTGATACCGTCGGTTTAAGCAATAGGAGAACTCCTCAACATACTGAGCCAGATGTTTGCGACTTACCCAGCGATGCGTACTTAATATGAAATGCTTCAAATTCGCTATCGGGCAGATCAGGAGATTATTGACCTCTCACCCCAAAACAGTTGTGTAGGGATAGTCCGAAATTTGTCCGGCCTCAACATTAGTTCACCCTTACCTTTTCAGGTTAAAGTTACATTTTTTCTCCAATCTTCCACCGATAATTTTAGACGATCTCCTTGAAGAAGTAGAAGTATATGAGGGTGTATGGTGTATTCTATGTGGGATCATCAGTCGGTCTTCAGGATTTTATCACTTGACTCTCTTAACTTTTTCGCTAAATTGGTAGGGCACTTTGAGCGCAACCCAAATTAATACCATTTTTTGGTGGCGTAAAGGAGGTGAAGAAAATGGCGAAGCATGCAATCTGTCACATCGAGTGGTCCTCGACGGACCTCGAGCGGACAAAGACCTTTCTTTCTGGCCTGTTTGGCTGGAAGTTTCAGTCCTTTGGAGAGGATTATCTCTCCTTCGATACTCCTCAGGGGCCAGGTGGAGGCATTATGAAGGCAGACGAGGTCCATCCTGGCGAGTCCCCCTATGTTTACATAGAGGTGGATGAGATCGAACCATACCTTGAGTGCGCGAAGGAGCTTGGGGGCGGGGTTGCCGTCCCGAAAACGGAGATCCCAACTATTGGCTGGTTCGCACACCTTAAAGACCCAGACGGCAGCGTGGTCGGGCTTTTCCAGGGAAGTAAGCACGAATAAGTAGAAGGAAAGATGCCACGCATTGCCTAACACCGGGGTTGCCGACTTCGCTACGCTTCGTGCAAATCGCCTTCGGCGAATTCGGGGACCCCGGAGACGTTACACAAAATCGCCAATGATTTGCTGTCAGGAGTGGAACGGATAGAAGCGATAATTTGAGTCCAACAGCCCCTCACAATCCCTCCCCAAATTTTACTGTACTGTGCAATCAGCTTTTAATTTCAGCTATCAAATTCACAAAATCCCTTGACACAAAGGGATTAAGGCTATATTCTGCAGATTGCAGGAATTGCCTATTCGGCGAGAATTGAAGGGAACTTATATGCTTAAACCCTTAACGATAACACTTCTTCTTTTGTGTTGTATCCCAAGTATGGTGTTAGCTCAAGATAACGACTTTGGCTTAGGCATAATTCTTGGAGAGCCAACTGGGATTAGCGCTAAACTTTGGCTGAGCAGAAAATCTGCTGTAGATGGTGCCATTGCCTGGTCGTTTGTGGACACCGATCATCTGCATTTGCATGGAGATTATCTATGGCACAATTACGACATTATAGACATCGCAGAAGGTAAGTTTCCCATCTACTACGGAATTGGCGCTCGTATTCGTTTTGAAAACAAATCAGGGCATACAGCTCATTCCACGAAGAATAAATCAAGATTTGGTGTGCGTGGAGTTATTGGTATAGAGTACATCTTTGCCACCGCACCCTTCGATTTATTCTTTGAGCTTGCGCCGATAATGGATTTGATTCCCGGTTCTGACTTTTCGCTCAGTGCTGCTCTCGGATTTCGCTATTTCTTCTGACAGTTGTGGGGAAAGCCTGTGATATTAAAGGATTAAGCAGCTTTTTAAATAATCCGCTGGCAAGACAAAGCTGAGTAAAAAGTTTAGTGTCGGCTGTTTAAGTCATTCTATTGCTATTCATCTCCTTAAGAACAGACAACACTTAGAGTATGTGGTCTATCACTTAGGACATAAGAAAATCCAGAACACGGCCATCTATGTTAAGATAACTAACAAGAGAAGAGAGGAGACCTTTAAGAGGATGGAGACCTCTCCAGCCATTGCGAAGATTTGAAAAACCAAAAGGCAAGTGAAAAACTCCTTGCCTTCTGTAGAACTTGGATTTATAATCAAACCAAAACACTTCCCCTTAGTTGTAAAATGATTCAACTTTACGAGAGGTATCGCAAATTTGCCGGATATAAACGAGATGAGCTAAATAGGTTAATAATCCAGTAAACGTTAGGCGTCATTATTGATAATAAGGCTATGAAAGAATCTGCGGGCCTAGCCTTTTTGATGAAAGGAGGTGAGATCTATGTGGATACTTACATCCAAACGATCGATGGCACTATTCATTAGTCTCGCTTTGATCTTTGTTCTTGGTGTGATGCCTTCGATAGCACAGCAGAAGACCAAGATTGCAGGGAAAATGACGGTTGCTTACACTCGACAAGAAACGATGGATATTGGTGACACCGAAGGCCACATCATTTCCCTGGGTGAATCTGAGGGGACTAATGTCAGTACCGGTAAGCATAAGTTCATGGATGGTGCCCAGGTTGTTAACATGTCATTTGGTGATCTTGTTAAGGGAAACGGACCTCATCAAGGCTATCTAAAACTTACCAAAAAGGGCGATACCGCTTTTTGCAAATGGGAAGGCAAAGTCACTACCAAGGGCACCTCTATGCCGACATTTAAAGGAACCTTCTCTTATATAGAAGGGACTGGTAAGTTCGAGGACATCCAGGGGGATGGCACCTATAAGGGAAAGTACATTTCAAAGACGATATACACTGTGGAATGGAAAGGCCAATACTCCATCAAAAAGTGAGGAAATAGCCTCATCGTTGGAGCCCTTATAGAAGAAGTCTTTGCAGGCCCGCAGCTTGTTATATTATAAATGCAGTGGAGGGAAGGTTTGTTGAAGGGGCGAAACAGCGCCTCACAAAAAATTGGCGCTCCATTTCGTTTCGCCAAAATCAGCCTTCCGCTCACTTCGTATAGCCCGAAACCGTTATATTAAATCGCCACCAATTTGAACCTGGTTGGAAAGCTGGTTTGTTGGGAGGGGTAAAAGCTTTGGGTTTTTAAATCTTATTTCAGACATACGAATATTAGTTGGCCGGTAAAATTAAGGAGGAGAGCGATGAAAGTCGCATCGATTATGACCGAGAAAGTGTTCAAGGTAAGAATGGACGATTCTATCGGAACAATTCGCAATATCTTGGAGCACGTAGAGTTTCACCATCTTTTGGTTGTGAAAGGCCGAGAGCTGGTTGGTATCCTATCGGATCGTGATGTCTTAAAGGTGATCAGTCCATTTTTAGGCACGCTCTCTGAGGAGTCACGCGACATGACCCTTCTGAATAGGAAAATTCATCAGATTATGACTCGAGAACCAATAACTGCGGACAAAGACACCAACATAGAAATTGCCGCCAATCTAATGTTGGAGAATAATATATCATGTCTTCCCGTGGTCTCACCTAAGGGTGAAATCGAGGGAATCGTAACCTTGAGAGATATTCTCAGATTCTACATTGAGGGAAATAAGGCTACCTGATTTGACAATTTCTCAAAACCTATCTAAAATTTAATTGCCGAGCGAATTCGGTCTCCTTCGGGTCAGAAGACCCCACCCTTGACGAGCATAAAGCAGTTTAATGTTGAGGGTAGGGGGGGTTTTACATCACTTTTTTGAAAGACAAAAGGCAAGGGTTTTCCTCTTGTCTTTCTGTGATGTTTGGGTTTTTATATAATCAATAGATAAAATAACTATTGACAAAGACGATAAGAATCACTATATTCGCAGATGTAAGGTAAGCCAGACCGTTCTTGTTTCGTCCAACATCGAACCATAGAAGCCGATGGCTACGCTTCTGTGGTTTTTTTTATATGGGAT
>DAOVCL010000208.1 GCA_030670005.1 Candidatus Zixiibacteriota bacterium
CATATCCCCTCGATGAGAGCTGCGGCTCAGGCCTTGGGATTTCCGGATGGTTACCTTCACTATCTCATCCATCAGATGGTAAGTTTCAAAAAGGGTGGGGTAGAGCTGAAGATGTCCACCCGGGAGGGGAACTTCATCACCCTGAGGCAGATGATAGGGGAGATAGGGAAGGATGTGGCCCGGTTTTTCTACCTGACCAGGGGGGCAGACAGCCACTTAGTTTTTGACCTCGATCTGGCCAAGAAGGAATCTTCAGAGAACCCCGCCTACTATGTGCAGTATGCCCATGCCCGGATCTGCAGCATTATGGAATATGCGAAAAATGAGGGCCTGTCTTTAAAAAAGAAGGCTGACCTCTCCCTCTTAAGGGAGCCGGAGGAGCTTGACCTGATGAAGAGTCTGGCCCGATTTCCGGAAACTATAGAGGGGGCAGCCAGATCCCTGGAACCCCACCACATAACGGTATACCTGCAGGATTTGGCCTCTGAGTTTCACCTCTTCTACCAGAGGCACAGGGTGGTGACCGAGGAGAGGGAGCTTAGCCTGGCCAGACTGCTGCTGGTCCAGGCCAGCTTAACGGTGTTGAAGAGTGGCCTGAGGATATTAGGCATATCTGCCCCGCAAAAGATGTGAGAAGGAGGCCAATATGGACCTGAGAGAACTGAAAAAGAAGAGCATAGGTGAACTACTGACTATTGCCGAGGGGCTGAAGATGGAGGACTGCAGCGAGCTGCGCAAGCAAGATCTCATCTTTAGAATCCTGAAGGCCAAGTCGGAGAAGGATGGGCTCATCTCCGCCGAGGGTGTCTTGGAGACCCTTCCCGAAGGCTATGGATTTCTCCGCTCCCCGGACTACAACTACTTTCCCAGCCCCGATGATATCTACATCTCCCCCTCTCAGATAAAGAGGTTTAGTCTGAGGACCGGGGATACGGTCTCCGGCCAGATAAGGCCCCCCAAGGACACGGAGAGGTTCTTTGCCCTCTTGCGGGTGGACAAGGTTGATTATGTGGATGCGGAAAAGGCCAGACACAGGATAATCTTCGACAACCTCACTCCCCTCTATCCCGAGGAGAGGATAAAGCTGGAAAGGGACCCCGGTGAACTCTCCACCCGCATAATGGACCTCTTGACCCCTACGGGCAAAGGGCAGAGGGGTCTGATCGTCTCCCCTCCCAAGGCGGGGAAGACCATCCTTCTGCAGAAGATCGCCAACAGCATCACCACCAACAATCCGGAGCTGATCCTCATCGTGCTCCTCATAGATGAGAGGCCAGAGGAGGTGACCGATATGGAGAGGTCGGTGAAGGGAGAGGTAATCAGCTCCACCTTTGATGAGCCCCCTGATCGGCATGTGCAGGTGGCAAATATGGTCCTGCAGAGGGCAAGGAGGCTGGTAGAGCTGAAGCACGATGTGGTCATTCTCTTGGATAGTATCACCCGGCTGGCCAGGGCCCACAATGCCGTAGTCCCCCATTCAGGGAAGATCCTCTCCGGAGGGGTGGATGCCAATGCCCTCGCCCAGCCGAAGAGGTTCTTCGGCGCCGCCCGCAACATAGAAAATGGAGGGAGCCTGACCATCCTGGCCACTGCCCTGGTGGAGACGGGAAGCAAGATGGATGAGGTCATCTTCGAGGAGTTCAAGGGAACGGGAAATATGGAGCTCGTCCTCGATCGCAGGATCTCCGATCGGAGGATCTTCCCGGCAATAGATATAAACCGCTCCGGAACCCGCAAGGAGGAGCTCCTCATGTCGGAAAGGGAGTTGAGCAGGGTCTGGATTTTAAGGAAGTTCCTCAACTCGATGAACTCGGTGGAGGCGATGGAGTTTTTGTTGGAGAGGCTGAAGAGGACAAAGGACAACCAGCAGTTTTTGGACTCAATGAATGATGTCCCCTAAGATTACCCTCCTCCCCTTGGGGGCAGCCGACCTCAGGCTATTGGAGTGGCTGAAGGAGCCCCTCAAGGAGAGGTTGGGGTGTGAATTCGGTATCTCCTCCCCACTTTCCCTTCCCAAATCGGCATTTAGCCCCCAGAGAAGCCAATACAATTCCCGGATTATCCTCAATTGGCTGAGGTCCGATCAGTTTTCACCACCTCTGCTGGCGGTTGCCCAGGTGGACCTCTACTCCCCTGGCCTCAATTTCGTCTTTGGGGAGGCGGAGTTAAGGGGTGATGTGGCCATCATCTCCTTGGCCAGGCTCAACCCAGGCTTCTATCACCTTTCTCCTGATGAACTCCTCCTTAAGGAGAGGGCCCTCAAGGAGGCCACCCATGAACTGGGCCACCTATTTGGCCTCCGCCACTGTCCAAATGCCGGGTGTGTGATGCACTTCTCCAATACCCTTGCCGATACCGACCAAAAAAATTCCCTCTTCTGTGATCAATGTGGGAGGAGGCTGAAGGCCTTACTCCAGAAATTATAGTCTTCCGCATAACTCTGTATAATTCCCCTGATAGTCGCAGATTTCAGTCCCCCTATTTTCGCCAGCCATGAGGTTGATATTCTGACTTCTCAGTAAAGACTTTTGTAGGGGCTTGATTTATCAAGCCCGTAAGGTTTGGGTCGCATAAATGCGCCCCCTACATACTCTTACTTTTCCTGATCCCTGGGAACTGGTCCCTGTTCCCTGACTGCTGTGGGAGGCATCTCCCCTGGGCGGAGCCTCGGGCAAGCCTGATGTCGATCAAAAGTGTGCTGTCAGGAGTTACCTCCTGACAGCTCTCGAAAGGTCTGGAGACCTCTCCCACAATTCAAATGTGCCGCTCGTTGCCGATTTGAATGTTG
>DAOVCL010000090.1 GCA_030670005.1 Candidatus Zixiibacteriota bacterium
ATCGAGTTCAAGATATCCGTCTACATGGGGAATGACAATCCCTATTCGGTCCTGTGGACCCTGATGACGGCAAACCTCTTCAGCCGTGAGGATGGAACCACACCCCTGGTCGGGCTCAATCCCTCGAACTCGGTAAACAACGAGACCATAGAATTAAGTGCGAAGATCAGGAATGCTCTCGGTTTTGAGGATTTGGTACGGTTTGAACACCACATTACAGAAACGTGGAAACACATCGTGAGGCAACCCTACGATCGGACAGAAGAGTTACCCTTAGTGGCTAAGAGGGTGAAGAACATCAGTGCCAAGCATGAGGGTGGGGATCCGAAGATCGAACAGCAGCGGGACTACCCGTCTGACATCTTGGATTATTTTAGGCCGAAAGAGGAGATTCTCCAGGCTGGTCTGATGGAGAAGATGGAGCGGAATTATTTAGATAAACACGCTTCAGTGAACCGAACAGCAAGAGTCCTTGTCGAAAATGGGCTGGACTTCATCGCGGCTTGGAACCTTCATGGAAGATAAAGTTAGCCGTTAGTCATATTAGGAAAAGGGGACTTTCGAGGTAAAAAGGTTGAATATAAAAGAATTGTAGATTAGAATTTGTGTTATTTGTATATTTGTTGAATTTGTGTTCATGGCATTATTTATAGTTCGGCTGGCAAAGCAGAGGCTGGAACTGCCAAGCTGCCGAAGGGGTTACCCTCCGGCAGTTTTTTTGTCGCTACTTTTACTCAGGGAAGTCCAATGAGTATAGAGTATATAGCCTGGAGCTAAGAGGCAACCCAGGGAGAGCATATACCCACAGGTCTTCAATCTTTCCCCCATAATCCTTGATGAGTTCCCGAAGGAGATTCCCGAAGATGGTAACCTTATGGGGTTCTCAGTTAAGAAGGTTCCCTTTTCCCCTTGATTTGAGAGGGAGAAATTGTTATTTTATATAACAAAAGGGGAATTAAGGGATGGTTCTTGCCTCTCTACAGGGGATATACAAATCTTATGGGGAGAAGGTGGTCTTGGATGGGGTGGATTGGCAGATAACCGATGGGAAGAGGATCGGACTTGTGGGGCCCAACGGAGCAGGAAAAACCACCCTCTTGGAGATAATAGCCGGATACAGGGAGCCGGATAGAGGAATTGTCCATCGGAGGAAGGGCTTAAGGATAGGTTATATGCAGCAGGAGGCTCAGTTGGCCGGGGAACTCCTCCTGAAGGAGGAGATGGAGAGGGTATTCGCCCCCCTTTTGGAGAAGGAGAGGAGAATGAGAGATCTGGAGGAGAAGATCTCCTTGAAGGAAGGGAATCTGGACTCCCTGCTTAGGGAGTATAGCAGGTTGAGGCAGGAGTTTGAGGCAGAGGATGGCTACCTCTGCCGCATTAAGATAGAGAGAATCCTCTACGGCCTCGGTTTTAAGGCAGAAAACCTCCCTCAGAAGGTAGGTTCCCTCAGCGGTGGACAGAAAAACATCGCCGCCCTGGCCAGGGTGCTTTTGGTTGATCCCCAGCTCCTCCTCTTGGATGAGCCTACCAACCACTTAGACATCAGAGCCACTGAGTGGCTGGAGAGGTTTCTGGCCGATTATTCCCGAACCTACATCATCATCTCCCATGACCGCCGACTTTTAGACAGAACTACAGAGGAGATAGTTGAGGTGGGCGAGGGGAGATTAAAAAGGTATGTAGGGAATTACTCTGCCTATCAGGTCCAGAAGCGGAAGGATCTGGAAATCTCCCAGAAGAGATACGAACTTCAGCAGGAGTGGATAAAGAGAACTGAGGATTTCATCCAAAGAAACATAGCTGGGCAAAAGACCAAGCAGGCTCAGAGCAGAAGGAAACTGTTGCAGAGAGTGGAGATGTTGGAGAAACCCTCCATTCAAGCCAGGGGGCCAATCCTCAGGTTCGAATCCGGGGAAAAGGGAGCTCAGGAGGTCTTGAGCTTAGAGAATATCAGCAAGGGTTTTCCGGGGAGTAGGCTTTTCTCCGGGGTGAGCTTCACCCTTTTGCGGGGCGACCGGGTGGGACTGGTTGGACCAAATGGATCAGGGAAGACTACCCTGATGAAGATAATTGTTGGGGAGGAGGGGGCAGACGGAGGAACAGTGAGGGTGGGGAAGGGGATGGAGATTGGCTACTATAGCCAGGAGCATGAGGATCTGAACCGAGAGGAGACTGTTATAGATGAGGTCTGGGAGGTGAAACCACATCTGACCCAGGGGGAGATAAGGAGCTATTTGGCCAGGTTTCTCTTTAGAGGTGATGAGGTCTTCAAATCCATCTCGGCACTCAGTGGGGGGGAACAGAGCAGGGTTTGCTTGGCCAAGCTCATTTTAGCCCAGCCAGATCTCCTCCTCTTGGATGAGCCCACCAACCATTTAGACATCCCCTCCTTGGAAGTTTTAGAAAAGGCCCTTTTAGGGTTTAAGGGCACGGTATTTGTGGCCTCTCATGACCGCTATTTTCTCGACCGATTGGTAAAGAGGGTTTTCTATCTGAAAGGGGAGAGACTCACCCAGTGGGAGGGGAACTACACCGAGACGGAGGATAAGTGGAGGGGGGAGGAGAAGGGTAAAACCGCAACTCGACATAGAAGGAAGAAGAGAAGATCAAAGAGTCCGGAGAGGATAGAGAAGGAGATAGCCACCCTGGAGGAGAGGCTCTGGGAGACATCCCTTCTCTTGGTTGACCGGGAGGTCTATTCTGATTGGCAGAGGCTGCACTTACTGTTAGAGGAGAGGGAGACCCTATCCAAGAGGATTGACTCACTTTATGAGAAGTGGGAGGAGGCCATAAAGGAGGAAGAGGAGACTGTTTGAGTTAAAAAGGGCCAGAAGGGAGAGAGCCATCCTGGCCGGGTTGGACCATTGGGATGGCAGGGGTGGAGACTGGGAGGAACTGAAGGCATTGGTTGTTTCGGCAGGGGGTGAGGTAGTGGGGAAAGTCTCCCAGAGGAGGCGGGAACCGGACCCAGCCCTTTTTATAGGCAAGGGAAAGGCGGAGCTCCTTAAGGAAGAGGCCAGGGAGAAAGAGGCTGATCTGGTGATCTTCGACCAGGATCTCACCCCTGTCCAGGTTAAAAACCTGGAGAAGATCTTAGGGGTAAAGATTCTGGACCGGAGTGGCCTTATACTGGACATCTTTGCCCGCCGGGCGAGAAGCAAGGAGGCAAAAACCCAGGTTGAACTGGCCCAGCTTAAGTGGCTTCTCCCCAGGTTGACCAGAAGGTGGACCCACCTCTCCCGTCAGGAAGGGGGGATTGGCACCAGAGGGCCGGGGGAGACCCAGTTAGAGGTGGACAGAAGGAGGGTGAGAAAGAGGATATCTGACCTGCAGAGTGCACTAAAGAGGATAGAGGCCGAGAGAAGAGTTCAAAGGAGGAGAAGAGCTGGGCTCTACAAGATAACCCTTGTGGGATATACCAATGCGGGCAAATCAAGCCTGCTTAACCTTCTCTCCCGTTCCCAGGTAGAGGTAAAAGAAAGGCTCTTTGCTACCTTAGATTCTACCTCCAGGATAGTCTGGTTGGCTCCAAGAAAAAAGGTCCTCTTTACAGATACGATTGGCTTCATCAAAAGGCTCCCGCCCCTTCTTGTGGCCTCCTTCAGAAGCACCTTAGGGGTGGTCATGGAGGCAGATCTCTTGATCCACCTTGTAGACTCCTCAATCCTGGACTTTGAACCCCATATCCTCACCGTGAGAGAGGTGCTGAGGGATTTGGGAGTGCTCTTCAAACCAACCATCCTGGTATTGAACAAGATTGATCTTTTAAAACCCAGTCAAATAAGGGCATTTAGGGCACAGTATCCCGAGGCCCTCCTCCTATCTGTGCTAAAGGGCCAGGGGATAGAGGAGCTGAAGAGGGGGATGTGGGAGCATTGGGCCCAGAGATCATCTCTGAATCCTCAGGCATAGCTTGCCCTGGTGCCTCCCCTTAAGTGAGTAAATTAAGTTTTTCCTCCCCTTCGGGGGTGGGTCTCCCCAGATGAGGAAGGGCTGGCCATCTATTATCACCTCAGATAATTTTTGCTCCCCCTCATAGAATTTCTTTGATTCCTGAATCTCTGCCTCCGGGGCCAGAAACCTCGGCTCTGGATTAGCCTGACCGAAGGGGCTTAACCTCTTCAGGTCGGAAAGTATCTCCTGATCCAAAAAATTAGGGGAAAGCTTTAGATCGTAATCCTTCTGGAGAGTCGGGAAAGGAGGATTGCTTATGGCATAATCCTTTATCTGGCCAATGAACTTCTCTATCCCTTCCGGCTTCATAGAAAAACCTGCGGCCCGTTTGTGCCCCCCATATTGGATGAAACAGTCTCGGCAGGAGCTAAAGGCTTTGAAGAGGTCAAAACCCTGGGGGGATCTGCCCTCACCGACCAATACATCCCCCCTTTTGCCAATGACTACAGCGGGTTTCCCCGTCTCCTTGCTCAAAAGGCCGGCACAATGTCCCAGGAAGTTAGCCCCAACTTGGGGCACAACGGCCACAATAATCTCCCCATCGGTCTCTGCCTCCCTTCTCACCAGCTCTCTGGCCTCCTCGGCAGCCTTCTTCCACTGCCTCCCCGACTGCTTGAGGCCTTTACAGATGGCCTCTATCCTCGTGCCATCCTTGGTGGAGAGGAGTTCAACTATATCACTTCTCCCTCCCTGGAAATGGCCAAACCTGAGAAGTTCAACTATATCACCAATCGGATCAAGTCCGGGGCAGACCTGGAACATCCCCCTTAGGGCCCGTATCCCGGGTTTGGTGCTCAAGCCCAACTCCTCTGCCCCCAATTTGGCCAGGATCCTGTTCTCTTCCACTAAGGGAACCTTATCGGCTATCGTTCCCAGGGCAACTAAGGGAAGAAACTCCTTGAGGAATCCCCTATCCCCCCCACCAAAGCTCTCTAAGAGGGCTAAGGAGAACTTTAAGGCCACTCCTACCCCGGCTAAATAACGGAAGGGGTAGGTAGAATCCCCTCTCTTGGGGTTGATCACCGCCCGAGCTGGGGGAAGCTTCTCCTGCGGTTCATGGTGGTCAGTAATGATGACCTCAATTCCCAGGGATCTGGCCCATTCTATCCCCTGAAGATCGCTTGACCCGGAGTCCACAGTAATTATCAGCTTCACCCCTTGGGAGGAGAGGCTCTGCAGAAGCTCCTGAGAGAAGCCATACCCCTCCTTGTTTCTGTCCGGGATATAGTAGTCAACCTCCGGGTGGAGGTTTTTTAGGGTTTTCATTAACACCAAGGTGCTGGTTATCCCATCGACATCGTCATGGCCGGTAATCATCATCCTCTCCCTGCGAGCGATCCCTTCCCCTACTTTCTCCACCGCCTCCTGGATATCGTTAAGGAAAAATGGGGAATGGAGATCTTGGATCTGAGGGGTAAGGTACCTCTCCGCCTTCTCGGGCTCATCCAGGCCCCTCTTTACCAATAGGTTGGCTAAAAATTGGGATATTCCAAGCTTCTGGGCTAATTCCTGCATACTTCTACCCTCCCATATGAGGAAGCTCCAGAGGGGGCACAACCCTTCTCCCCATTCCTTCCCTTCTGCCCGGGGTGTTGTCGAACTCCTCGATGAGATAGAAGATCATGGCGATGAACTTCTTCTCAAATTTGCCATGGAAGAAGCTGTGCACCAGGTTGATATACTCCAGAATCTCCCTTTCTTCCTTGCTGGCCGATCTGTCCTCAGGATGAACCATCCTCACCAGGGTACGCAGCTCATAGCTGGGATAATCCAGGAAGACAATCGAGGCCACCGGGTTAGCCATCAGGTTAAGAAAGGTGTGGGTCTCAAAGTCAGGGGTTGTATATAGCTCCAGGGAAATCTGCTTTTTCCTATCCCAGAGGGACCTGTCCTCATAACCTGCAGAGAGGATTTTGAGTTTTTCCGGCATAGAGGCATCGAAGTTTTCCTTCAGTTCCTTTATCCTTTCGCCAATCCTCTCCTGGGTGGGAACAAACCCCATCCCCTTTATGGCGTTGTTCACCGTAAAGTCAGAGTCGAGCCTCCCTCCCCCGTAAGTGGCCACCGCTGCGCTGTGCGGCCCGGCCAGAGAGGGGGGTTTGCCTGTCTTTAGAGCCTCGATGGTCTCCAGCCTGGTCTTAAAGTTCCAGTCCAAAAATCCTGAACTCAGCTCCCTTAGCTTAAACTCCCGCCAACTGCCGTTGATCCTCGCTCTGATTAGACCGGATTTGAGGGGATCCAGGTTTGTCTGACGGAAGCTTTTGCCCTGCCAGTAATTTATCGATCTGCTCCTCTCCCATTTCCCCGCCAAGAGGGAGGGGATCTTCCCCCAGAGGAGAAGGAAGGGGGCAGCTAATGTCCCCCATCTGAGAAATCCCCTTCTGGTTAGCTTTGCCATCCTACCTCCTTAAGTTCATAGAAATGACCATTTTTAGACAGGATAAACATGATGAACAGGATAAACAACATTCACTAAACACCGAAAATCACTGAGTAATAAACCCGGATTATACGCTGAGAAACCACAAGATATTCAAAAAAATTGAATCCGAATCCCTCTCTCCCTTGAATGGTGAAAACCTATATTCTGAACGATTCTTATATAATCTGTGAAAATCTGCGTTCATCTGCGGTTTGGTGTCATTCGGTGTTTTCTTGGAGAAATTGGGTTAAAATCCTGTAAATCCTGTTATCCCGTCAGAAAAGCCCATCGCAGGCGGCTAAGCTCATCCTCTCTATCTCAAGAGCTAACCTTCACCGCGGTTCCGCTCACCGTAACCATCAGCATGCTCCCCTGCTTGAGGGTCTCATAGTCCAGATCCACCCCAACTATGGCATCCGCTCCCATCTGTTGGGCCCTCTCCTCCATCTCCTCCATAGCGATCTTCTGGGCCCGAGAAAGCTCCTTCTCATAGGCCGCTGCCCTTCCCCCAATGACATCTGTAATGGAGGCAAATATATCCTTAAAGATGTTTGCCCCCATAATGGCCTCACCGGTGACTATCCCCAGATATTGGCTCACCTTCTTCCCCTCAATATAAGGGGTTGTGGTAACTATCATCCTCCCTCCTTTTTTATTAACTTGGTATTGTCAAAAGACTTAACCACAGAGAGCGCAGTGCAGCAAGGCCGCAACAAAATAATTAACCGCAAAGTCGCAAAGGACGCAAAGTTTAAAGATTTTTAACCAATCGTTTTATTTCATCTCTCTTTTGCTTTTTATTTCCTCTGCGATCTTAGCGGCTTTGCGGTTGCTACCAAACAAGGGCCACGGATTTCACTGAATCTCTGGAACACGAATAAACGAATCTGCCCGAATAGATAAATTTACCACGGAATCACACGGGAAAAAGCTGAGAATTAAAAATGAAGTTTACGCTGGTTATTCCTGGTTCCCGATCCCTGTAAACTGATTACTGATCCCTGTTTTTCTGTGCATAGTCCGTGGTGAAATTACTACAGAACCTCACGGAGCTACACAGTCCAGCAGAGTTGCCAGCAAACAAGGGCCACAGATTTCACTGATAGTAAAAAAGATACTTGAGAATTCAGGCTTTCACCTGGTATATACCGCGTAAAAGTTCAGTAAAGGACGTTGTCATTCCGACCGAAGGGGAGGAATCTGTATGAGCACGGTACCTAAAAACGAGATGTTCATTAGAATTTTGCGTTTTGTTGCCAAAAAGATTTCTCGCGGAGCCTGTCCTGAGCGTAGTCGAAGGGCTCGAAATGACCCACATGGAACGGGGTTCACTGAACTTTTACTATACCGCAATTTACATTCAAACCTTTGCCTTCTCTGCGCCTACTTTGCGAGCTCAGCGGTTAAGCAGTTTGTTAAAAAAACAAGATCTTACAGAGTTGTAGTACAGAGAATTAACTTTTACTCTGTGCCCTCTGTGGTTTGTTTTATATTCTCTCATATTATT
>DAOVCL010000053.1 GCA_030670005.1 Candidatus Zixiibacteriota bacterium
CTTGAACACGAATTCCACCAATATGCAAATAGCACGAATTTAATAACAGTTTACAGGGATCAGGGGTCAGTTGTCAGGGAACAGCTTTCAGCACTCAGCTTTTTGCTATCGGTTCTCGGTATTCGGGTTTCGTTCCCCGATCTACGAGCAACGATCTACGACACACGAGTCTCCTATTCGTGCAGATTCGTCCATTGGTGCCATTCGTGTTCCCGTCATTTGTGTTCCACAGCTTCTACTTCAAAAGGACCATCTTTCTGGTCTTGACCGTCTTCAGGCCCTGGCTTTTAGCCTCCAACCTATAGAAGTAAATCCCGGAAGCCACCTGCTCCCCTCGGCTGTTTCTCCCATCCCATTTAACCCGGTGGAACCCCCCTCTTTTCTCTCCCTCAAAAAGCCTCCTTACCTTCCGTCCCAAGATGTCATAGATGGTGAGCTTGACTTTCGCTACCTGGCCGTAAGGTATCCCATAGCGGATCACTGTGAGGGCATTAAAGGGATTGGGGTAGTTCTGGGAGAGAAAGAAGGTCTTGGGGAGCCCGTATCTTTCGGTTGCATCCCCCTCTTCTATAACTAAGGTGCGGTTTGCTCTAATATCCACCAGGGTGTCGGCGATCCCGCTGGGCCAGCGAACCAGGATAGTATCTGCCTTAAGCCTTCTCCCCAGGCCAAAATGGAGCCAGGGAAGGGTATGGAACCTGAAGCCAAAGCTTGACTCCCTCACCTGAACCAGCCCACCGGCTACCACCTTTACCAAGGCTCCAATCCCATCCCGATTGCTCTCTCTTCCCACAAGCCTCAGGTTTAGCCAATTATTCCCCTTCAGGTTATTCTGATAGAGACAATTTTTTCCCTCCTCGGCTTTAGAGTTCATAAGGTAGAGGTCCTGATCACCATCACCATCATAGTCAAAGAATATGGAACCGAACCATCCGGATCTATCCCCAAAGCCAGAGAGATCACCAAGCTGGGAGAAGGTGCCATCCTCCTGGTTGTGAAGGAGAGTATTTGGCTTATCGTATACACTGGTCAGATTGAGGTCAAGCCAACCATCGTTGTCATAATCCCCAAAGCTCCCACTTCTCATTTCTTCGATGCCCTCAAAGCCCAGGGTATCGGAATAGCCTTTAAATTTACCCTCCCCCTCGTTGTGGTAGATGATGATGTTGTCGCCCAGGATAAATATATCCGGCAACCCATCGTTGTCGTAATCCCCTACGGTTATCTCCCATCCACCTCCCTCCTTGACCCCAGCCTCCCCAGCCACATCCTCAAATGTCCCATCTCCGTTGTTGCGATAAAGCTGGTTAGGGAAACGCCAATCCACAGTCAATATAAAGAGATCCTCATCCCCATCCAGATCATAGTCAAAAAAGAGGGAAGCTTGAGGATAATCATAAGTTTCCAATTGTGCCTCTTTTGTCCTATCCTCAAAGCTTCCATCCCCTAAGTTATGGAGCAGAACTCCCCGGTCACCGAGAATAAAAAGATCCAGATATCCATCCCTGTCATAATCGGCCACAGTAAGGGCTATCTCTGGAGATTCCCCCCCTTGAATTTCCGCCTTGGCAAATGTGCCGTCTCCCCTGTTCTTAAAGAGGATATCCGGGGCCTTGTAATTGATAATCAACAAGTCCTCATCCCCATCATTGTCGTAATCGAAGAAGAGGACATCTCGCCCCTTTTCTCCCACTCCTGCTATCTGGGTAACATCAGGAAATGTGCCATCCTCCTCATTTCGGTAGAGTCTCCCTGAACCACCCAGATAAAGGTCTGGCCGCCCATCGTTGTTGTAATCCCCCAAGGTTATGGAATTTGCCCCTGATCCTGAAAGGCCAGAGAAGGGGAGAGAAGAGAAGATAGGGAGGACAGTCTCAAGGATGGCCAGGTTGTCTTCAGGATTGAGGTCAGAGGGTAAGATCACTTCAAAAGTTAAGGTGTACTGTGCAAAATCTTTGGGTGTCCAGGGGGGAAAGGAAACGGTAATTGTGTCCAAACTCTCCAGACTGGGAACCACCGTAACCTCTGAAAAGAGCTCGTCTTCCCCTTTATCTAAGGTATAGCTCACCTGAAATTCCTCTTCCCGATTTTGCCCTACATTCCTTATCTTTACCCTGGGGACAAATGGCTCTCCCAAATTGAGCTTTCTGGATGGGCTCAAAATGGCCTCTACTCTCAGGTCGTGGGCCAGCAGAGGCTCTGTTATTTCTATCACCCGGTCAGGTTCAATATCTATCAAAACATGCCTTTTCCCACTTGGCCAGTACACCCTTAAGGAGTCAATGATGTCATTCTCCCCTAAGCCAAAGTGGAGGAGGTAATCTCCCTTTGATACGGTAAGCCACCTGACCTGTCTACTTTCCTCCGAGAAAAGCTCTACCTTACTTCCTATCCCCCAAGAATTGCATAAGATGCCAGATAGCTTAACCTCTAACCAATGGTTTGCTATAAGGTCATTGTGAAAAAATCCATCTTCATCTTCTTCCCTTACTATGTAGAAATCCAGATAACCATCCCGGTCAATATCTGAGAAGGCACAGGCTTCTCCGCCTCCAGGACAGTCAATTCCTGCCTCCCAAGCTCTATCCCGGAAAGTGCCATCTCCCTGGTTTTGATAGAGGATATTAAGCCTACCTTCATTGATGAAGAATAGATCCAAGTCCCCGTCGTTATCATAATCTGCCCAGAAGGCCTTACCACCCGTCCCCTGGTAGTCTACTCCTGCTGAGGAAGCAACTTCAGAAAAATTTCCCTCTCCATCATTTTGATAAAGAGAATTACACTCATGAGCCCTCTTCACCAGATAGAGATCCAAATCCCCATCATTATCATAATCCCCAATAGCTACATCCTCACCATAAGTATACTTGAGTCCTACCGAATCGGCTACATCGGTAAAGGTGCCATCCCCATTATTCCGATAAAGGAAACTTGTGCTATAATGGCCAGTGAGGAAGAGGTCTAAATCTCCATCGTTATTGTAATCAAGGAAGATGGGAGCGGAAAACCCCTGTGTAGAGGTTACCCCGGCAGGAAGGGTATAATCGGAGAATTTGCCATCTATATTTTTAAGGAGAATGCTTCTACACTCGTGGTAAATCCAGGATGGATAGGTTAAGAAAAGGTCCACCCAGCCATCACGGTCGTAGTCGGCAATGGCAGCGGTTACATAAGAGTCTAAACCGGAGAGACCAGCAGGTTCGCTAACCTCTGTAAAACCATTTTCTCTTTCGTTTTCTAAAAGGCGGGGATGGCCTGATCCTCTTAGGGCCAGAATATCCAAGAAACCATCGTTGTTATAGTCTAAGAAAAGAGCCTGGGAGAAGCTTCCTGATGGAAGACCCAAGTCTTCTGAGACATCATTAAATCTTTGACCTCCTTGGTTTTCATATAGCCTGAGGGAGTTGCTTGTGGTGAGCAGAAGGTCGGAGTAGTCATCCCGGTCGTAATCGCCGAAGGAGACAAACCTGTTTAGGCCTATCCCTGAGTCTGGTAGATCGGTAATTATTTCAGAGAAAGCGGCGATATTCACCCCTCTTGTCCTTTGGTTATTGCTGGTGTCCTGATCTGAAGGGTAATCTATGTCAAAATTGAATTCATACCTTCCAAAGGAGGGTGGAGACCAGGGAGGAAAGAAGATTCTGACGGTATCAAGGCTGGAGAGGGTATGACCTGGGATGGATTGGGAGTAGAGGATGACTCCACCTGAGTCTATCTGGCAACTGACTTCAAATCCATTGACCTCAGACCCCCCTATGTTTCTGACCATTATCTGGGGGTGGATTGTATCACCTATGTTGAGCCTGAAATACGGGGAGAGGATGGACTGAAGGGACAGATCCTTGTCCAAGAGCGGTTCTTGGATCTCAATAGTTTGATCTACTCCTATCCCGGTTAATAATGACCGTCTTCCACCTGGCCATCTGACCACCAGACTGTCCACGGTCTCCCTATCCCCTAAGCCAAAGAGGAGAGGTTGACAGGGGAAGAGGGTGGTGGAGGGATAGAGCATCCTGGACTGGATAAGATCACCCGCAGCTACCTTAACCCAAGCCCCTAATCCATCCGCATTGCTTCTTAATCCTTTCAGCTTGACCTTAATCCAGTGTGACCCTTCTCCCCAGTTCCGCAGGAGGTAACTCTGATTCCAAATTAAAAGATCGATCCAACCATCCAGGTCATAGTCAACAGGGGATATCCCTCTTATCCCGCCTGGGGAAAGGTTCCCGGCGAAATAAGGAACATCCTCAAAGCTTCCCATCCCCTTGTTCCGATAAAGCTTAAAGCTTGCCTCTCCATCTCCCAGTCCAGGTCTATCATTGACCACCAAGAGATCCAGCCAACCATCGTTGTTATAATCCAGAAAGGAGACTACCTTGCTTTCCCCAAATCCCTCAGCCCCTGAACTAACCTGGCTAAAGCTGCCATCACCATTGTTTCGATAGAGGATATTCTCCCGATAGTTCCCCAGATATAAATCTTGGTCTCCATCGTTGTCGTAATCCCCAAAGGTAGCTACCAGGCTTGTCGTGTTATACCCTACTCCAGCATTAGAGGTGACATCTCTAAAGCTACCGTCACCCTGATTTTGTAGAAGCAGATTTTCGTCTTCATTGAGAATATAGAGGTCTAAATCGCCATCGTTGTCGTAGTCCCCAACGGCCATGCCAACACCATCACCGGTCTCCCCTAATCCAGAAGAAGAGGTTAGATTGAAGAAACTTCCATCACCGTTGTTATGGAAGTAAACTAACGGCCTGGATTCCCATGAATAATTCTCCAGTAGTATATCCAAGTAACCGTCGTTGTCCAGATCAAGAAAAACAGCTCCCAAACCATTTCCATCATCATCTACTCCAGCTTCCTGGGATACATCAACGAAGATAGTTGAACCACGATTTTGATAGAGATAGTTTTGACCATCTCCTACCAGATAGAGGTCGAGATCACCGTCGTTATCATAATCCCCCCAGGTTGCCCCATTAACCGTATTGGAGGGAATTATTCCTGAGGCTGAGGTAATATCTGAAAAGTAGCTTCTTTCGTTCTCCAAAAGTCTTACGGGAGGCCAATCATAACCCATCAAAAGGAGAAGATCAGGATCTCCATCCCCATCATAGTCCCCCCAGACTCCCCCCTGGCGGGCATAACCTATACCTATCTGGCCGGCCACATCCACGAATTGAGGAGATTCAACCCATATAGAAGCCAGGTTATTACCCTCGCTTATCTCCGAGATAGAATCCTCAGGGTCTACTTGGACATAAAGCTGATGTCTCCCAGAAAGGTTGCCTTCCCAAGGGATGGAGACCTCTGCTTCTCCCAAGGGGTCAACATCTCCAATCCTCACCTCCCCTATCTTCTCCCCTCCTGGCGGGCCATCCCAGAAAGCTACCCTGACATCCTCTGCCCTCCCCCGACCAAGATTGTGCACCTGGGCCAAGACAATTCTGGAATTCTCATTCGAAGGGAACCAGACTATGGAGATATCCTTTGGGGAAACAGCTAAGTCCGGCCTCCCCAATTGGGGACGGCTATCAAAGGAGAGGGCCGGATCACCTAAGAGGTTAAAGCGAAATATGTCATAATAACTCTTCAGTTTTCCCCAGAGGATCACCTGCCCCAGGTTATAAACCTTATAACCCACAAGGGCTTCCATCATTCTCTTGTTCAAAGCGATACAGTCATGAGCATAGGTGACTCTGGAAGAGCCGAGGAAAGCTACAGCGCCCTTGTGTCTCTCTTTGACAAAAGCCTCCCCCAGACAGTCTATGCCTAAGCTATCAAACCAACCCGTGTCGCAGGAGTAGCTGAGCACCACTGGATAATGGGAGAAATTCTCCAAATTGGCCACCTCATAGTTGTAGAACATATGCCAGCCATATCCATCCCCCCAGAGGTGAGGTGCCCCATGGGTATAAACATTGATTATCCCTCGCCCCTGATTGAGCCCAGCAAGGAATTTGGCCTTCACCTTCCCAACTTCAGGGTTGGAGTAATCTGAGCGGTAGAGGGTATCGGAGAGGATAAACCTCTCCTGCTTGGAGACCAAATCCCTGATATAGCCAAAATCATCCTGCAAACAGAGGTCAACCTGATCGGCGACAAACCCGCTGTAAAGGAGTATTCTCCTCTTCCACTCTTCGGTATCCCAGGAGGCTCTCTCAAAGCTTAAGGTCTTCTCAACCTCCGCTTCCAGATTATCCTCCGAGCCTATGGAAAACCGTCCGAGGAGGATATCCGGCGTATCATACCCGGTATCGTCGTTCAAGCAGGCATACCAGTGGTCGGTGGCTGCATCCCTCCTGTAGTGAGTAGGTAAGAATATGGGGTCCCCCTCTGCGGCATCCCCCACTAAAAGGAGATAGCCAAGATGTCCATCCCCCATTCCCGGGGCAGACCAGTTCTCGTAGGCATAGGTGAGGAAATCCTTGATGGATTGATCCTGCTCAGATGAGGGAAACTCATCATAAATATCAGAGAGTTGGACAATGGCCACCTGGAAGCCATTATTCTCTGCCCTCCACTCGGCCAAGGAGTCCAACCATTGGCTCTGGTAGACCGCATTCGGAGAGATGATCAAGTAGTCTGCCTGATTTTGAGGAGACCTTAAATCCTGCGGACGGCCAACCCCTCCCCTCCTGGAGACGGCCACATTTCCCATCCCCTGCGGATAATTGAGCAGAAGTACCTTCCCCAGCTTCTCCAGAGGGCCGAGGTTAACGGGGGAGAGACTGGAGGCCCCCTTAACCTTCAACCTTAAGGAGGTATAGACCCGGATGGTCTTCTCCTGCGGGTTAAACTGAATGGGACTGATCGAAAGCCAGGCTATTCTCTGCCCCCTCAGCCAACCAGTCTTCTCTATGCGAGCAACCTGAGAGGGGAAGTATGAATCCTGGGAGTAGAGGGTTTCGTCCTTGGTAAACCTATAATCCACCCATCTTGTGCCATCCGGCGATCTCTTTATCACCGGCTGGGGGGCAGGGTAGATGTTGTAACCCTTTAGAATTGAAGATATTTCACCTATCACCTCAACTTCTGGAACCTCCCCAGGAGCGATAGCCAAAATCCTGATTATCTGGGGAAGCTGAGGCTTCCCTGGATCCCTCAACCACTGTTCTCCAGGAAGCCGCAAGAGTTGATATTCCTCCTTCCCTTCCCCCTTCTCCCTTACCTCTATTCCAGAAATGGCGATCTCTACCTCGTCTTCACCTTTAAACTCCACCTGAGGGGGAAGCCTTCCCTTCCCTTCAAATGGTAGCCAAACTGTCCCCTGGACAGAGGGAATCAGGATAAAGAGAAGGGATATTACTTTCAGCCACCTCATCCCTCAAGCACCTCCTTTACCCTCTGATATAGCAATTGGGTAAAGCTCTCCAAACTTTCCTCTCCCCCATTCTCCAGGTGGTCGCTAAGGTAAAAGGGCTTACCAACTCTAAGCGTCAACCTGCGGCCAAAGTTGAAATACCTATGGGTCCCCAAAACGGCCATCGGCAGCATCGGCACCTTTACCCCCTCATTCCAGAGGTCGAAGACAACCTTGGCCGGCCCCCTCTTAAACCGCCTTAACTCCCCCACCTTCCCCGTCCCTCCCTCAGGGAAGATACAGACCACCTGCCCCCTCTTTAGTCTCTCCTTGATATGCTCAAACACCCGCCGATCACTCGACCCTCTCTTGACCGGAATGGCCTCCATCTTCCTCATTCGAGGAACAATTGTCCTAGCTATCCATCGGCTCAAAGGGCCCATTATGGGTTTCACCCACCTCCCCAGTTCCCCCACTCCATAATGGTAGATCATGCGAGCGCACTCCTCTTGGTGAAAGAGCTCGTAAGTGGCCACAAAGTGCACCTGTCTGGGAATCTTGGCGGCAATAAAGAAGATATCCTTCCAATTGAGGTGATTAGGGGTAAGAAGGGCAGGACCCTCGGGGGGGAGATGCTTAATCCCCTCAGCAGCCACCCTCTGGGTGCGCAGGATTCCCCTATTCCTTCTTTGCCAGAGCCTATAGGTTCTGGTTTCGTCCTTCCACTTCTCCATAGCTATCTTAGGGCAGAATTTAGGTCACCAATTAGATCGTCTAAGTCCTCTATCCCCACTGAAAGCCGCAAAAACCCGGGATCTATACCCAGCTCTGCCTTCTCCTCTGAAGAGAGAAGGTGGTGGGAAGTATTTGTGGGCATAGAGATCAAGGACTCTACCCCTCCCAAACTTGTCGCTTCCTTGATTATCCTCAGCTTAGACATCACCTTGAGAGCAGCCTCATCCCCTCCCTTCACTTGAAAGGTTACCATTCCCCCAAAACCAGAAAGTAGCCTATCGGCCAATCTTCTTTGAGGATAAGAACTAAGCCCTGGGTAGATAACCTTCTCCACGGCTGAATGGCCCTCCAGGAATTTGGCTACCCCCAAACCACTCTGGTTCTGTCTCTCCACCCTCAAAGCCAGCGTCTTCATCCCCCTCTCCAGAAGGAAGCAGGCATGGGGGTCTAAACATCCCCCCAACCTGACCATCACCTTCCATACTTCATTCAGAATCTCCCCTTTCCCCACCAGGGCTCCGGCCACCAGATCGCTGTGTCCATTGAGGTATTTGGTGCAACTGTGAAGGACAATATCTGCCCCCCATTCCAATGGCCTGAGGTTTATTGGGGTGGAAAAGGTGTTGTCCACCACCAGACTTATCCCCTTCCTCTTCGCCACCTGGCCCACTTCAGGTAGGGAGGTCAACTTGAGGAGGGGGTTGGAGACCGATTCAAAGAGGATAACTCTGGTGTTCGGCTTTATGGCTTCCTCCACCCTTTGGGGATCTGTCTGATCGGTAAAACCAATCTCTATACCCCTCTGGGGAAGTTCCTCAGTGATAAAGCTATAGGTCCCTCCATAGAGGTCTTTGGTGGTTAAGAGGTGATCTCCCCTTCTAAGCAGGGCCAAAAGAAGGCTGGATATGGCCGCCATCCCGGAGGAGAAGACAAGTCCATCCTCTGCCCCCTCCAATCTGGCTACCTTCTCTGCCACGGAGAGTTGGTTCTGATTCCCCCAACGAGTATAGACATATTCCTCCCTGGGCCTACCCTCCTCTATTGCCTGATAGGCAGTCGGGGAGAGGAGATAGGTGGAGGTCTGAAACAGGGGGGTGGTTAGTGAACCCTGATAGTTCTTCTCCCCGGAATGCACCGAAATTGTGGATAAACCCCAGCTATTGTCCATCTCTTCCTCAGAGCTTGTAACCTATCTTCCGCAAGAACTCCCTCCGCTTCCTCACATCCCCCTCGGTCTCCACCCCCTTTGGCTCAAAGCCATCAATCACCCCTAAAACTCCCCTTCCCCCTTCGGTCTGGGCCACAATTACCTCTACCGGGTTGGCAGTGGCACAGAAGATAGAGCAGACCTCCCTGCAGGTTTTGATGCCGTTTAGCACATTCACCGGAAAGCCACCCTTGAGGATGATAACAAATATATGACCAGCTCCGATGGCCTCTACATTTTTGATGGCAACATCTTTCAGCTCATCATCATTTCCCTCACACCTTATCAGGCAGGGGCCAGAGGCCTCAGAGAAGGCCAGGCCGAATTTAAGCTGGGGCGAAGAGTTCACCATTACCTCATAGAGATCCTCAGCGGTCTTGATGAAATGGGTCTGGCCAATTATTATATTTGCCCCCTCAGGGTATTCCATCTTTACAGCCTTTAATTCCATACCTCCTCCTTTGAACTTCGCCGCCTTCGGGCGGATTCTATGGGACGCGGATTAACGCTGATCATTAGGATTTATAAAGACTCTGTGCCGTCAGGGCTCCTGCCCTGACGGAGAATAATGGACAGATATAAATGTCTGTCCCTACATTGACAGGAGGCGTCTTTTGGCCATTGCGAGGAGTCTCGAAGGCCTTCGGGATGACGAAGCAATCTCGCTTGGGATTGCTTCGCTCTCTTTGGTCACTCGCAATGACAAGCTCACCTAAAGCACGGCACGATAGTAATTTATGAAAATTATCCTCTAAAATCCGCATCTATCCTCACTAATTCGGAGGTCACGAGGGCACCAAGCCTTTCTCGGACTCCGATAAATCGAAGTCCATACAAAATAGTAGCCGTAACATCGTAGGCTAGGAAAGAACGCAGACTGAAGTCTGCGGCTACCAAGAAATTTGCTTAATGCCCTTCGGATGAGTTTCTGTAATCCCTTGATAACCAAAGACAAAAATGGTAATCTTTACACTTTGAACTTAGCGCACCTGCGGCGGACTCTATGGGACGCAGATCATCAAGATTTCTTCTATTCTTTGGAGTGCGGTAGAGGGCAGTCATCCTTGGAATCAAGCTTCAAATTTCAACACATTGAGGGTGATAGTATCGGTGATCCCTTTAATGGCCTGGATTCTGTCGAGCACTAAAGTTCCAATGGCGTTAAAATCAGCCCCCTGGATAGTGGCCACTAAGTCA
>DAOVCL010000017.1 GCA_030670005.1 Candidatus Zixiibacteriota bacterium
TTTACAACCTCAATTGCCCAGATTAGTTTAGAGACTTTGTTTTTCATTTTCTTTCCTGAGTGGTTACTTTAGATGTACTGTAAATCTTTCCATAAAACCAGGAGTCTCTAAATCAAAGGAGATTTTATTTGATTTCAATACATGATGGTCAGTTTGGTCCCTTTGGTGGCGGAGAGGAGTTTCTGGGCGCTGCCCTGATTAACGGAGAGTTCCAGATAGCCCCAGCTTCCCCAAATGGCCAGTAGCTCACCTTTGGGGCCATCGGCATAGGATAGGCTCAGGCTTTTTAAGACCCTTTTCCCGATCCTCAATTCAAAGGGGTTGTTTTGGACATTTTTCTCAAAAAGCTCCTTTGTTATATTCGTGGTCAGGTTTCCAAATCTGTCGATGTGGATCACCTCACCTTTTATCTCCCTGGAACTCACCAGAGGGGAAGGGAATTCGACCATTACTAAGTCCTCTGTCTGGGGACCGACTTTTTCTACGGCTAATCCCAGGGAGAGGTGAGCAGCCACCGGAGCAAATATGTCTCGGCCATGGAAGGTTTGGCTGGGTAGGGGGGAGTAGAAGAGATCCTGGTTGGTTATCTCCAGGGCCTGATAGTTCTCCCTCTGGTAGATGGGGGTAAAGAGGCCATTGTCAGGACCTACAAATGTATACCGAGGAGTGGCCACCACAATCGCCCTCCTCTTAGAGCCCACCCCTGGGTCTACCACGCAGAGATGAATCGTCCCCTGGGGGAAGAAGGGAAAAGAGGCCTGAAGGATGAGGGAGGCCTCCAGTATATCCCCTGGGGTCACCTGGTGGGAGATATCCACAATTTTGGCATTTGGGTTTATCCTTAGGATAACCCCTTTCATCGTCCCCACCCAACCATCCCTCTCTCCGAAGTCGGTAATTATGCTGATGATCCCGCTCATTTGAGCTTCTCCTTATCCACCTTCATCTGATATTTCCCCTCAAACTCCTCGGTGAAGTCGAATACATCTTTAAAGTCCTCGACTCTATCCTCCTCGGTTTTGGACATAATTCCAGTCTCTACCAGGTTGAAGACGATATTGCCAAAGTCCTCCGTATTTTTTATTCCCCAATGTTCAAGCACCAGCTTGGCCGTAGGGCCGAACTCCTCCTTGGCCAACTCCTTGATCCCCTCCAACAGCTCCGGGCCCGTGATATGCCTTGGTTTCTCCAATTTGCGCAGGATGTAATCGAGAGCTCCCATAACAAATGCATAGCTCTGCGGTTTATACCTGGGATCTTTCTTCACTACCTCGTCAACCTTATCCCCAAAATCGTTATCCTTCTCCATATCTAAAATCCCCTTGCTTTCCCGCCCTTTATTGTTTGGATTTTTTCAAAAGTATAAGAGTCTCCTTTTTAGACAGGATAAATAACCTCATTCATTAAACACCGAAAATCACCGAAATAACAAGAAATCCCAAGGAAGAATGTGCGTTATAATTTTTCGGTAGTTTCGGTGTCATTCAGTGTTTTCTTGGAGAAATTGGGATGAGAATCCTGTAAATCCTGTGATTCTGTCAGAAAAATTTCTGCTGATTACCTAATTTAATAGGATTTGATAGTGAAGAAAAGGATTATTTTTGCCCTTTTTCTCATCGGGTTTGCTGCCATCCTGGGGCAGATTATCCTGATGAGAGAGCTCTTGATCGTCTTCTATGGGAATGAGCTCTCCACCGGGGTTGTATTGGCCAATTGGCTCATCTGGACCTCTGCCTCTTCTTTGGGAGCCGAGAAGGAAACTGCGGGGAAAGGCCATCCTTTTGGCGGTGATGAGTATGGGCTTTGCCGAGATAGCCTTCGAGGTAATGATAATCCTTGCCTTTCAGGTATTTTTCGGATACCTTTACTAGAACTTAGCTCCCTTGCGGTCGCTAACTTCTCCAGAGGGTCTCACCGACCCTATGGCGCTCCGCAATCCTCCGCTCGCTCGGATTGCTCCACTGTCACCCTTGAAGGGGGCATACCCCCTTTAAACATCCCCCGACGTTTCGGAATTTCTTAGAAATTCCGAAACGTCAAGTTGGGGCTTTTGATCACCGCCTATATAATAGGCTTGGCCATAGGAAGTGGATTATCCACCCATAAGTTGAGGTCACTCAGTTCACCCTTTCTCTGTTTTGCTGGCATCCAGTTCCTGGTGGCCATCTATCCCCTTCTTCTGTTAGCTATCTTCACCCTCTTCTCCTCCGGGAGTTTCCCCTCCTGGGGAGCTAATTTCCTTTTCCCTCTGCTCATCCTGGGGGGAGGATTCTTGGGAGGGTTTCAGTTTCCCTTGGCCAACAAGCTCTATCTGGAGTCTGGAAGGAGGGTATCCAAATCTGCCGGCCTGGTCTATGGCCTGGATCTGGTGGGTTCCTGTTTAGGGGCACTTCTGGCCAGCGCCTTCCTCCTACCAATCCTGGGCATTCCCGGCACCTGTTGGGCCTTAGCCCTGATAAACTGCGGCGCCTTCTTCATTCTACTTCTGCATTTTTAGTTCGAATAATTTAAATGCAATGCCACAAAGGCACCAAGTCTCAAAGTCTTGATAAAATTTGGATTAAAACAAAAGTTCACAGTTTGATACAGAACAACTCAATTTACAAACCGAACTGCACTTATGTTTTAAATTCTCAGTGATCCTTCAACTTCGCTCAGGACATGCTTAGGGGCTTCGTGGCTGAAATTTAGGAATAATCGAACTTAGCTCGCAAAGTTCAATTCACCCCCCATTACTCATGCGGATACTGTCCTGTTAGGTAATCCGTATTTCGCAGAAGACACTGGAGCCATCCACTTCGGTAATCTTGGGGACGATATCAAAATCTGAAGTCAACGAGATAAAATCATCGGGGCCAACTGTATTGGCCCTGAATCCGTCCTTGCAGACAATAACACCATCGCCGGTGGCATCATAGTCGATCTCCCCGATGAGTCCGTGATCGGATTGAATCTGGAACCATTTGAGGCGATCCTCCCAAAAGCTTTCCGAATAGCTAGAAAAGAGGACCGTTCCCCCCGAACGGGTGACGCGCATTGCCTCTTTTATCAGTTTTTGTGGATTGACCTTAAAGGCCGAGATGCCGTTTTGAATACAGATCACCATATCAAATTGCCGGTCCCGGAATCCGAGTGCGATGGCGTTCATCTCAAAAAGATAGTAGGAAGGAGTACTGCCGACTATTTTCCGCGCCAGCCTCAGGTTGTCGTGCGAAGTATCGATACCCACGACGGTCTTTGCTTTTACAACCAGCTTTTGGATAACTCTGCCGTATCCGCATCCAAGCTCCAGGACCAGAGCGGAGGGTTTTATTCTGTCCAGAACGAACCCGATTTCTGCCTTGAGATAGCGCTTAACCCGGGGAGGGGCTATCTCATAGCATAGATGCAGCCGTTCGGCCGATAATTTTTGAGAATAATAGCCGCGCATCCGCTTTTAAAGGACTTAACTCCCTTCGGTCACTAACTTCACATCTCGGAAATTCTACAATTTCCGAGATGTCCATCAAAGGGGTTGGGGGAAAGGATGTGCTTTCCCCCAAGGGGTAACAGTCCCACATATCGGGACGCCATATCCCGAGAAGATCGGGATTGGAAGTTAGTGAACGAAGTGAAATAACTTCTCCATATAGGGTCTCACCGACCCCTCCCGATGTGTATCGAGACTTGGATTTCAAAAATGTTTCCTTGTTAGGTGTGGGACCATAGGAATGTGACCAGGCAACTGAAAATGGTCACCCAGACGAATCTTCCTCAACCTCTTCCTTAACAACCTTTTTGAAACTCAGCCACGCCGGTTGTGGCTTAAAGCCGAGCTTCATGTTCAGGCTGTACATCGGATTGTTTTCCTCGTTGTCGGTCTCGATGATCTTTGCACCGTATCTTTCAGCGAACTCGATGGCACGCAGCTTCAGAGCGGTGGCAATCCCTTTGCGTCTATGGCTGCGCACCACACCGGTCAGCTCCGTGTACAACTTGTTCTTGTCAGCCTTGGCTGACCAGAGGCTGGTTACCCCCACATAACGGTCATCATTAATCGCAATGAAGTAAGCATCAGGCTGAAAGCTCGGAGATTCCAGGGTTTTCTCGAATTTCTCAAAGGTCTGCCGCGTCGGCGGATCAGGTGACGGGATATCCTGGAAGAGCTCCCACTCCAGGTCCCATATCTTGTGCTTCCAGTTGGGGTCAAGCGATTCGAGTTGTGAAACCGTGTAAATTTGGATACCTAGCTCTTGCATCTTAACAGGGATATCCACGAATTTGGCGTGATCAAAAGCAGAAACATCAAGATGGGAAACCTGTTCGCGCATCACCTGCTTGAAATCGCGCTGGGTCAGAAAATGGATGGCTTGGGACTTGTCCTCGCGGGTGTAAGAGGTAAAGGTGACAGGGTCGCGATCGGCCAGGATATGTACTATGTGGTCGTACAAAGCCGTCCCGATGCCGCGTCGCTGGTAGCCTGGGTGAACGGAGATGTCGATGAAGTATTTACCCGCTTTATGAGACCAAGAGCATTCACCGTAGGAACCATAGGCGACAATTTGGTTATTTACTTCAACAACAAGTCGTTGAAACAGATACTTGGTATCGCGGATCTTATCGCTGTGCTTCCATTCCTCTACGGTTTCGAGCAGGGTGGGCCAGATGGCATTCCAAACAGCAACAACGGCTTCATACTCAGCATCGTTATTTTCAAATGGTCGGATAGCAAACATAGTTGTAGTGTCCCTCTTGGCCACGGATGAGAGAAACTCGATGTGCCCGTATTATGGAGAAAACAGATGGAGTGACTAAGATACAGAACTTAGCTCCCTTCGGTCGCTAACTTCTCCATAGGGGCTTTTGCCCCTCTGGCGCTCCGCAATCCTACGTCAGCTCGGATTGCTCCGCTGTCACCCTTGAAGGGGGCTTACCCCCTTCAAACAACCCCCGATGGTTCGGGATTTCTTAGAAATTCCGAAATGCTCAGGTGTAGCGACGATTCAACCATCGTCAAAGTCAGTGATATAAGCACCAGGCAATAGATTCCGTGCCTGTGTTTTCAAGATCTTGCCATTGTCGTTAAAAATGACCATTGCCTCTGGAGCGTAGTCGACTAATAGTTGACGGCAATTTCCGCAAGGTGAGAGAACGGGATACTCATTGCCCCGCTTGCATACAGCGACAATGGCAAGAATGTCCCTCTCACCGTGGGCAAAGGCTGCACCAATAGCAATGGGTTCAGCACAAGGGCTATAACCGCATGCTTCTATGTTGATTCCCGTGTAGATGCGGCCAGAGGAACATAGAACTGCAGCCCCCACCGTGTGCCTTATAGGGCGGTAATTCCTCCGTAGGACCTCTCTTGCGGCTTCGATTAGCTTCTGGTCTTCCGAATCGAGTGGCAGGAATTTCATATGTCACCTCTTGAGCTACCTAACGTTCTATCTTACTTGCCTTGAAACGCGCCAGCGTTTTCAGGGTCAAGTGAAGCGATGGATTAGATGTCAACTTTCCAGTGCCGTGAATACATCCTCTATTTTCTTGCAATCAACAACTTTACAGCCGAGCTTGGCGATAAACGCGCGAGCTCGCTGAAGATTGTCGGTATCGTAACTATGATTCCATTTGATGAGCCGCCAAAGATCAGCCAGTTTTTCTTTCTTAGATTTGATGAGACTCAGTTTGCGTTTGATAAAACGCTTAAGGACTCGCCAATCGCGTAGCCACACTGATGGAGTGAGGACGATAATGAGATCGGCTTCTTCGAAGCTACAGGATAACCATCGATAGTAAACACCCTCAATAATCCATGAATCGTGCTGCAAGATCCTCAACAAAGCCCGATCTCGCTCCTCGTTAGGTGCCTTTATACCATAGCGATCAGCACGGCGATCCCAGAAAATGTCATCCAGATCAAAAGCTGGGATGTTGTATGCAGTTGAGATCTTGGATGCAACGGATAACTTGCCGCTACTGGGTCCACCAATGATGTGGATTTTACGATAACGCATCACGACACCTAACGACTAGCCCATCAGCGGGCGAAGTTAGCTAGCCCGTTACATGCGTTGGTTAGGTGCGCGAAATAAGAATCAATATGACAGCCGTAGAACACTTGCTTACGAAACTCCATTTCAAATCGGTTTGCATAGATCAGCACCGCTAATCCGCAGTGGTCCCCGATCCGTAATTCGCATTGTACTCGCGCACGATCCGCTGGATGCTTTTCCAATGCAGCAACTCGTGTCGGACCATGCGTCGGAGGGCTTTGCGTACCGACCAATGCTCGCTCTTATCTTCCTTAACCCTCGCCCGATCTACTGAACTCTTTTGCCGTTCGAGATATGCAATGGCTTCGGCGCGGCTTTGCGTCAGGAAACTCCGCCAATCGTCATTGGGCCTGACTGGTGGCATCGTCGGCTCATATCCAATGTGCCGAAGGTAATAGTGCGTCTCAGTATTGGCGATGTGCGCAAGATTGGCGCGAATCGTCCGCCAGTCCGCCCAGACGGCGAAGTTCCAATACGGAGGGTCCCAATCGAGCACTTCGTCCGATAAAGGCTCGATCGTCGCCAGCAGGTTACATCGGGAGAATTTGATCAGCCGAATCGTTTGGTCGATCTCATCTGCTGTGGCTGGATAACGATCGACGGCGAATAAGACCTCGTTGCCGACAACATGCTCAACAACCTCGATCCCTGGGCCAGGATTTGGCTGCGAAAGACCGTGCTTATCGAGCCAACCAAGATATTCCTCGAGCTTGGTGGGCACCCGTTCAAGAACCTCGTCCTTCGTGAAGGCCCATGTGGCAAATCCGAGGAAGTCAAGCCCCCAGGCCTCCCAACCCGGCTCATCCCCAATGTCCTCGTGTAGCCAAATGCGAACAGCCATTATTACTCCGTTGAATACGGTTGACCTGTTAGGTGTTTTGCTCTTGCAATTGATACTGCTTTGTGATCGTCAATATTGTCAGGGCGCACTTAACGGCTTGGAGTTCAGCCGTTAGGCGGGGTTTGCAACCTCGACCGCCTGCCGCCTTTAATTGCGTATCCGCCACCGATTTGCCCCGCGTAATAGCGTGGTTGACGCAGCAGGTGTTAGGCGGCTCAGCCCAAGACGGTTAGTCCATCTCATTCATAACTTAATACGAAGCTTATTGGCTATATCGTTGAGTTCTTTTCTTGTAGGTCTTTTGCCATACTCTGGGCCAAACCTTAACCCAAATCCATCCCCTTCGTATCGTGGAAATATGTGAAGATGAACATGGAATATCTCTTGACCTGCAGCTACACCATCTGCTAAAAAGATGTTGATGCCTTCGCATTTGAGCCCGCTGCCTCTTAAGGCTTTTGCGATGCGTTGGGCTGTCCGAAAGATATGAGCGCCCGATTCTTCATCAAGTTCTGAAAGAGACGAGGCATGATAGGTGGGAATGATCAGCACATGCCCGGGATTGACAGGCTGAATATCCATAAATGCACAACACAGATCATCCCTGAAGATGATGCTTGAAGGGAGCTTTCCTGCTAAGATGTCACAGAATACGCAACTGCTCATAACTCCTTTATCTTGAATAATTCATATACCACAAAGGCACAAAGCCCCGAAGTGTAGATATAATTTAGATTAGAAGTTTACAGCAGAGCGAATCAGTTTACAAACCGGACTGCTTTAACGTTTTATCTTAGTGATCCTTCGACTTCGCTCAGGACATGCTTAGAGGCTTCGTGGCTAAAATTATGAGTAATCCGGGCCTAGAGCATATTCAACGGCAGCAATAGCGTGAATCTTTGTGGTATCAAATAATGGGACCTGGCTGTCTTCTTCTCCCACCAACAGGCCTATCTCTGTACACCCTAAAATGATTCCTTCGGCACCATCGCCCACAAGATTATCTATGATACGGATATATTGCGTTTTTGAAGATGGTTTTATCTCACCGAGACACAGCTCATCATAAATCACCCGATGAACGCTCTCTCTTTCCTGCTCGTTGGGGATAATCACATCCAGGCAGTGTTTCTCGATGAGTCTGCCTTTGTAGAAATTCTCTTCCATGGTGAACCTGGTTCCCAAAAGACCAATTTTTCTTAGGTGTTTAGCTTTTATCTTCTCGGCGGTGGCATCAGCAATGTGCAACAGCGGGATATCGATGTGCTTTTGCACAGCATCTGCCATCTTGTGCATGGTGTTGGTGCAAATGATGAGGAAATCTGCCCCGCCGTTTTCCACCTTTCTGGCGGCAGCAATCATTAGTCTGGAAGCCTCTTCCCATCTTCCTTGATGCTGGAGTGGTTCTATTTCGGCGAAATCAACGGAGTACATAATGATTTTGGCGGAGTGGTGACCGCCGAGTCTATCACGGACGGTTTCATTGATGATACGGTAGTACTCCATTGACGACTGCCAACTCATGCCACCAATGAGCCCAATTGTTTTCATCACCTGCCCTTTGAATTGTTTCTTCCCCGCACACAAGTTTTAGCTGCAAATAGCACGCTGCCTAACGAAGAGGATAAGCTGTATGAAAACACGCAGCGATTTTCATGTCAGCTTGAGTCAACTATTCGGCCTCGTGGAGCGCATCGAGAATGCTGAAGAATTGGCGAGGGTCGCTGAAATCTGGAACCAGAAAAATAGCGCCTTCCTTTTTAAGTCTCGATGCTCGGTCACCAGTTCCGACTCCAATGAAATGGTATCCCAATTTGCGGGCAGCATGCAAATCCCAAATTTCGTCACCCACATATGCCGCTGAATCGAATGACGCTTTCCCAGATGTGGAAAACGCTCGTTTCAGAGCGAGGGTCATAATCTCCTCTCGAGATGATGCGTCACTGCCTGTGGCGATGGGTATACCCCTCAAGTCAAGGCCTGCCCGCGTGAGTTTCAGGAGCGCTGATTCTCGCCATGCTCCAGTCGCCAACGCAATGGCGACATTCGGGCGTGCAGCCAATTCTGTCAACATCTCACTAGCGCCTGGGATTGCTTGGAAACTTTCGGAAGTTTTTGATTCTTCTCGTTGCATCAGGTGAAGAAAACGGTGGAGAATACTTGATAACTCCTCAGCGGTCGCGGGACGACCAGTCCGGTTTTCGATAATCTCTGCAGCAATGCCCGGATCGGTAACGTTCCGATAGCTTGCCCAATTGGTGTCAATGTCAGTGAAGTTTAATACTTCCGCTACTGCCTGAACGAAGCAACGGCTGTCAACAGCGGTGGTCGCCGTAATGGTACCATCAATATCAAACATGACTAGGTGCATGATGTCCTCTTGGCCTAATGCTAATTCAGCTACCTACCAAATTGACGCTTCCAAAATAGTGGGAAAGGTGAGAAGAGTCAAGTATAATATCATAAGTTGAATGTCCCCCAGTTTTTGTGCTGGTAGGGTTCCTGCCCTGAGGGAGAAAGGCTTATTCACTTGTGGATGATAACATCCACAAGGAGCGGAGGATCAGCGTTGATCTGCGTCCCATGAAATCCACCGGAAGGGGGTTAAGTTCTCAGATCAGTGAATTTGACAGCTCGATTTTGGGCTTGACATATGGGGAGATGTTTGTTATCTTTGCTTTAAATGGAGATGTTAGCTTAAATATAGGCCATTAGCCTGAATAATTCATATGCCACAAAGACACCAAGCCCCAAAAGTGTTGATCCTGACGAGCCGTCAGATGCCCTTACCTAACGGCGAGGGAGGAGGGTGGCAGAATCGGGGTTCTGCCACCTCGCTTTTGAGATTAAAGTAAAAGTTCACAGCATAGTGACCCAGTTCGCAAACCAAACTGCTCTAATGTTCTATATTCTTGGTGATCCTTCAACTTCGCTCAGGACATGCTTAGTGTCTTGGCGGCTAAAATTTATGAATGATTCGGGCAAGGAAGGAGGATGTCGTAAGTTATAATAGAGGATTAGAATAATCGCTAAAACTTAACTAGTCCACGGATTACCTCCGTGGATTTTTTTGTTATGTTCAACCTACAAGTCAAAAGTGTTACCTATGGGTTTGAGGGCCAGCCAGAGCCCGTCTTTGAGAATGTCTGCTTTGAACTAAGCGGAAGGGAGAAGATTGGCCTCATCGGCCCCAATGGTTGCGGCAAGACAACCCTTCTGCGGATAGTATTTGGGAAGCTCTTGCCCCTCAAGGGCCAGGTGATTAAACCAAAGAAAGGGGTCTCCATTGGGTTTCTCAGGCAGGTCCCGATCCAATCGTCCCCCTTTACCCTTTTGGATGAGGTAAAGGGGGCCTTTCCCAGATTATTGACCTTAAAAAGGGAGATGGAAATCCTGGAAGGCTCCACCGAGGCCTTTGTCCTGAGAAGATACGGGAAGCTGCAGGAGGAATTTGAGGCTATGGGAGGCTACTGGCTGGAGAACAAGATCCAATCGGTTCTCTATGGGCTAGGATTTGGGGAGTATGACCTCAACACTCCCTATGATCTGCTGAGCAGCGGCCAGAAGAGCAAAGCCCAACTGGCCAGGTTTCTCCTCAAGGAGCCGGAACTTCTCCTTCTGGATGAACCCACCAATCATCTGGATATCAGGGCCTTGGAGTGGTTGGAGGGTTGGCTCACCTCCTACAAGAGGGCGGTTCTGGTTGTATCCCACGATAGGTTCTTTCTGGATCGGGTAGTGGACAAAATCCTGGAGCTTAAAAGAAAAGCCCTGAGAACCTACTCAGGGAATTATTCTTTCTACCACAGACAGAAGGAGCTTGAGGAGAGGAAAGCCTGGGAGGAATATGAGAAGCAGAGGAGAAGGGTCAAGAAGATGAGGAGGGAGGCCTCGCAGAGGAAGGTATGGGCCAAAAGGAGGGAGAAGGACAGGATTGGGGGAGGGGGGGCAAAGGGCTATATCACCCACCGGGCCGCAAAGATGGCCAAGAGGGCCAAGGCGGTAGAGAGGAGGATGCAACACCTGTTGGAGAGGGAGAAGGTGGAAAAACCCTGGGTGGAGAAGAAGATTAAGATCGACTTTGACCTCCCCCAGTCAAGTGGGGAACTAATCTGTGAGGTTGAGGATTTGACCAAATCATATGGGGAAAAGAGGCTCTTTTCTGGACTTAACTTCTCCCTGCGCAATGGCGAGAACTTAGCCGTCATTGGTCCCAATGGTTCAGGGAAGACGACCCTTTTTAAGCTTATCCTCGGTCTGGAGGATGCCGACAGGGGTAGGATAAGATTGGGGGATAGGGTGAGGATCGGTTACTATCCCCAGGAGAGGGAGGTCCTCAATCCGGAGCATACCGTTTTGCAGGAGGTCTTAGGAGGTGAGGTCGATCAGACCTTTGCCAGGACCATCCTCGGATGTCTGAAGTTTAGAAAGGATCGGGTCTATGAGAGAGTAGGTGAGCTCAGCCTGGGAGAGATGGGGAAGGTGATCATAGCCAGGCTTCTCCTCTCTCGGTGCAATCTTCTTATCTTGGATGAGCCCACCAATCACCTGGATATAGAGGCGAGGATAGCGGTTGAGGAGGCCCTCCTCCAATTTCCGGGGACCATACTCTTCACCTCCCATGACAGATACTTCTTAAGGAAGCTCTCCCATCGCATAATCGAGATGGAGAATGGAGTTATCCGTCGCTATGAGGGGGGATGGGATTATTACTGGGGAAAGAAGTCCCCATCCCCAAAACCACTTGACTTTTGATCGACCAGACCTTAATATTACATTGCAGACGTGACTTGAAAGCTTAGGAAATTCCTTTTTAGACAGGATGAACAGGATAAATAAAAATCAAATAAATCCTGTTAATCCGACCCATTCATAAATTTTTAGGTAACATCTCAGATCGTCGAAAGTCTGAAGAGAGCGGACAGACCTGAAGGTCTGTCCCTACACGGCTCTGGTAGGGCAGGAGCCCTGCCTGCACAGAAAATTGGGGGGATCTGCGTTAGTCTGCGTCCCATAAAGCCCGCACCGCAGGTGCGCTAAGTTCAAAAGTATAGGAATTCGCATTTTTAGACAGGATAGACGACATTCATTAAACCCCGAAAATCACCGAAACAATAAGAAATGTAAAGGGGAAGAATTGTCCCCCAACGGGGAAGTCTATTTTTATAATTTTCAGATATTTCGGTAGTTTCGGTGTCATTCGGTGTTTTCTTGGATAATTTGGGATAAAAATCGTGTAGATCCTGTGATCCTGTCAGAAAAGTCTGCCCAAAGGGGGCTAAGTTCGGCTTGATGTATTATCTTACTGTGAAGAGCAGTTTTGCTGCTGCCCACCGGATTGTGGGTTATGAGGGCACTTGTTCCCGGTTTCATGGCCACAACTTCGGCGTGGAGGTAACGGTGGAAGGGAAGGAGTTGGATGGGTTGGGGATGGCGATGGATTTCAAGAAACTTAAGGGCCTGGTGGATGGAGTAATCTCCGAGTTTGATCACCGGGACCTGAACGAGCTTCCCTATTTTCAAAAGGTTAATCCTACCTCTGAATCCTTGGCCAAGTGTATCTACGATCGGCTAAAGCTCTTGATTGAGCCCCCCTTGGCCTTAACCTCGGTGACGATCTTGGAGACGGAGGGCTATAGGGTCACCTACAGTGAGGTTTAGCGAGATATTCTACTCCATCCAGGGGGAATCGAGCTGGGTTGGTAATCCCTGCACCTTTCTCAGGCTCTGGGGGTGTAACCTGCGGTGTTCCTGGTGTGACACAAGCTATGCCTATGAGGAGGAGCCATTTGATCTCTCCCTATCCCAGGTCTTGCAGAAGGTGGAGGGTTTTGCCACCAGGTTGGTGGAGATCACCGGAGGAGAGCCCCTTCTGCAGAAAGAGGTCTACCCCTTGATGGAGCTGCTTCTGCAGAGGGGATATAAGGTCCTCTTAGATACCAATGGTTCCCTGGATATAGGAGGGATTCCCCAGGAGGTAATAAGGATCATCGATATAAAACCCCCAAAGAGCGGTATGTCAGCCAGGATGGAATGGGGGAATATGGAGAAATTGAGGCCAACCGATGAGATCAAGCTTGTCCTTGCGGATAAGTTGGACTACCAATGGGCCAAAGGGATAGTGGAGAGATACTCCCTTTTAGAGAGGGCCAAGGTGATCTTTTCTCCGGCCAGTGGATTTCTTTCCTTGAGGAAGTTAGCGGAATGGATCCTTGAGGATGGGCTTAGGGTGAGGCTTGGCTTTCAGTTGCAGAAGTTTATCTGGGGAAAGGGAGCCAGGGGGCATTAATGGAGAAGCCCTTAGCAGTTGTGTTGGTCAGTGGAGGGATGGATAGCCTCGTTGCCCTTGCCTTGGCCAACCAGACCCACCGCTTGGCCCTTCTCCATTTCAACTATGGTCAGATCTCGGAGGGAAAGGAGCTTAAGGCCTTCAATCGGATCGCCGAATTTTATCGAGCAGAGTATAAGCTATTGGTGGATTTGGACTACTTGAAGAAAATCGGGGGCACCAGCCTGATTGACCAGAGCTTAGAGATTCCCTCCGGATTATCAAATCAGATACCAACGACCTATGTTCCCTTCCGCAATGCCCAACTTGTCTCGGTTGGTGTATCCTGGGGTGAGGTGGTTGGGGCAGAGGTGGTCTTTATTGGGGCCGTGGAGGAGGACTCGGCAGGTTATCCGGACTGTCGCCGGGAGTTCTATACCACCTTTAATCGGCTGATAGAGCTGGGCACCAGGCCCACCACCCATATAGAGATCAAAGTCCCCCTTATCGGGATGAAGAAGGGTGAGATCGCCAAGCTTGGTATCGGTTTAAAGGCTCCATTTGAGCTGTCCTGGTCCTGTTATCGAGGGGGGCCGAAGGCCTGTGGGCGATGTGATAGCTGCCTGCGCAGGCTGAGGGCCTTTCAGGAGGCCGGTTACCCCGATCCCCTGGAATATGATGTCAGTTCACCACGGATAACCACGGCCTAACACAGAAAATCAGGGATCAGTTTACAGGGATCAGGAAACAGAATGACTTCAAGAATTGTGAGGATTTGGAAGTTATTAATCAGTTAAACAGGTATCGGATCCAATACTTAATTCTTAATCCTTAATTGCTAACCTTTATACGTAGTTCCGTGAGATACCGTGGTGGACTGTTACGGAATATGAGGAGGTTGGATGAGAGACATCCAGAATGAGGGGGATTCAAGGAGAATAGAGATCGACAAGGTGGGAGTGAAGGGGCTGAGCTATCCCATAATCGTTCTGGATAGGGCCAACAAACTCCAGCATACAGTAGCCCAGGTAAATATGTTCGTTAACCTTCCCCACAACTTCCGTGGCACCCATATGAGCCGATTTGTAGAGATACTCAACCGGTATCGGGGTCAAATAACGATGAAGAATATGGGCCCCATCTTAAGGAGGATGAGGGAGGTTTTCCAGGCCGAATCCGCCCATCTGGAGATAGACTTCCCCTATTTTATAGAGAAGGAGGCCCCGGTAAGTAAGGTAAAGTCCTTGATGAGCTATGGCTGTAGGTTTATCGGCTCTCTATGTCGGGGTGAGGATTATGTCCTTGAGGTGAGAGTGCCGGTAAATACCCTCTGTCCCTGTTCCAAGGAGATCTCCCGTCGAGGAGCGCACAATCAGAGGGGGGAGGTGAGGTTACAGGTTAGGTTTAAGGAGTTCGTCTGGATAGAGGATCTCGTTTCCTTGGTGGAAGGGGCTGCCTCCAGCGGCCTCTACTCGTTATTGAAGAGGGAAGATGAGAAGTGGGTAACTGAGAATGCCTATGATAATCCAGCCTTTGTGGAGGATGTGGTCAGATCTGTGGCCGAGAAGCTCTCCAGGGATCAGAACATAACCTGGTTTGCGGTGGAGGCGGAAAATCAAGAGTCCATCCACAATCACAATGCCTATGCTTTTTTAGAGAGGGGATCGGGGAAGAGGGGTCAGGGATTAGGAGTCAGAAGCAGCTGAAATTGAGCAAATGTTTAATGGTTTGCGGAGGTCTTTACAGTTGGCAGGGCTCAGTTTCCAGGGATCAGGAATAGCCAGCATAAGCATCATTCTTAATTCTCAATTCTTAATTGCTTTTTTCCGTGAGATTCCGTGGTGAGCTTACACACAAATTAGCAGCGAAGGTAATTTTAACTTTTGCACTTTACAACTTTTACCCCGTTAAATAGTAAGTCCAACCAAAATTAGAGATGAGGAAACAAAATTATTAGAAAAGTGATTCTACCTTTTAAAATAAATAAATATTTAAGGGGGTGAATTTTACAATTTTGAGCTTCACAAAAAAGGAGGCTAAGATCAAGAGGTTAATTGGGGTATTGGTAATTCTGGCCTTGATGGGATGTTCCCAAAGGGAGAGGGCTCCTATAGGGGTGATCAGTGCTATGCAGGAAGAACTCAAACTAATGAAGGACTCCCTGACCTCAGTAGAAGAGGTGAAGCTAGGACCTTGGGACTTCTGGGAGGGCGAGTGGAAAGGCAAGAGGGTGGTGGCCACTATTGGTGGGGTAGGAAAGGTAAATGCCGCCGTAGTGACCAATCTGCTCATTGACCACTTTCACCCTCGGGCGATAATATTCTCTGGCATAGCTGGTGGGGTTCCTGATTCGATCGAGGTAGGGGACATAACCATCTCCTCCCAGGCGGTAGTACACGATTTTGGGGTAATAATTCCCGTAGGAGGGATGGAAGGCAAGGCCTATCCTGGGAATTCAGACCTCTCCCGCGGTTTCGTCCCCTCGCCAGTTCCGGTGATGAGAGGGACCACTATGGTGGGGATAACCTACTTTCAGGCGGATAGTTTGCTGATAGAATTGGCCAAGCGAGCTAGTCAGGAGGTCAGCTTGCCCCAGGTTCCCGGGTTGGGCCGCACCCCCCAGATAAGGGTGGGGGTAGTAGCCACTGGTGATCAGTTTATCGCCTCTTCCCAGAAGTGCAGATGGCTTAACCAGAGTTTTGGCGCGCTCTCTACTGAGATGGAGGGGGGGGCAGTGGCTCAGGTAGCCACCACCTATGAGGTGCCCTGGGTTCTGATCAGGTGCAACTCTGACCGGGCTGATGAAGAGGCCCATCAGCTAATCAGGGAGTTTGGGGCCTATGCCGCCCGTAATTCCGCTTTGATAGTCCTTAAGCTTATCGAACTCTATCCCAATGAGGATAAGAAATTTAAAAATTGAGGATTATGAGGAGATTTTAAAGCTCTGGGATAGGGCTAGGCTCTCCTACAGACCTCGAGGAAGAGACAGCTACCAGGAGGTGAAAAGACAGATGGAGAATGATCCCGATCTCTTCTTAGGAGCTGAGGAGGAGGGAAAGCTGGTTGGGGTTATGATTGCTACCTATGATGGCCGGAAGGGATGGTTGAACAGGATCGCCGTAGATCCTGCCTATCGGGGAAAGGAGTTGGGCCTCAAGCTTACCAGGGTGGGTGAGAGGGCCTTGCGTAAAAGGGGAGCCAAGATCATAGCCCTTTTGGTGGAGAGGTCAAACCTTGCTTCTCTTAATCTCGCTCAGAAGGCAGGATATGTGATTGCTGAGGATATTCTCTACCTGACAAAAAGAGAGAGTGAGGAGGTTTGATGGATGGTCTTTCTGATTTCTTAAAGGATATAGAGAGGGGAATCAAGAAGGGTATGGAGGGAAGAAAAGAAGGGACCCTTACGGTCCTCTGGGAGGATGGAACTTTGGTGAAGAGAGTGAGAGTAAGAGGAAAAGGGGGAAAAATCAAGATTTCTGAGATAATGGAGGAAATTCACTGTGATCGCAGAAGACCATCCAGGCTGAAGAGCAAAAGATTGAATCTCACCCTGAAACAAGAAGGGCAAATCGTCTTTCAGGGGTTGACCACTGGAATTAATGAGAATGGCCTAGGGGCAAGGATAAACCCTGTCCATCTCAAGTTTAAGAGGGTCAGGGATAAGGACCTTTTAGGACGGGTTTTTATGGTATACCTGGAGATTCCTGGCCTACCTATAAGCCCCACTAATGGAGAAGTGATCTTTGTGGAAAGGTGCAAGGACTCTGAGTTTAAGAAGTTTGTGGCCATCAGGTTTCTCTTTGTCTCTCCCGTAGATAAGAAGAATCTGCGGGACTATATCCACGGTGTACAGGGGTCAGTTTCCAGGGATCAGGAAGCAGTTTAACGGGATTAGGGAACAGAAAAAGTAGCAGAGTTAACCGTGCCATCAGGGCTCCTGCCCTGACGGAAGGGAAGGTATTTTTGTGGATGATAACATCCACAAAGAGCGAGAATGTTGATCAGTTAAAGCGGAGATTGGGCGAAAATGGGTGGAAGGCATCTCCCCTGGGCGGAGCCTCGGGCAAGCCTGATGCCGATTAGAAGTGTGCTGTCAGGAGTTACCTCCTGACAGCTCTTGAAAGGTCTGGAGACCTTTCCCATAATTTAAATGTTCCGCTGGTAGCTGATTTGAATGTTACTATTCAAATGCAGGTTACAATAATAAACGGGATGGACAGGACAAACGCCCCCGCGTTGTTCATTAAACACCGAAAATCACTGAATAATAAAAAATGCTAGGGGAAATGGATAAATGGACGCAAATAGTGGGCTATCTTGCTGTCAGCAAAATAGGGAAATGGGGTCAGGGTCAGGCTGAAAAATAGAAATTGTCTTTGATATTAGCCGAGGAGATGGAGTATAACAACGGCAAGAAAACCGATGATAACAAGGGGAAATCGTAGGGAACCTATATTTGGAGATACTAAGGATAGAGAGATGTTCTTGAACAAGCTCTCAGAATACAAAGAGAGGCATAATTTTATTCCTTACGACTACATCCTTTATGGACAACCACTTCCATTTTCTTATCGAGATGGTGAAAGAGCGG
>DAOVCL010000013.1 GCA_030670005.1 Candidatus Zixiibacteriota bacterium
CCTTTCCCCAGTTTCACATAGTTAAAACGAAAAAAGGGCCAATTGGTTCCCAAAAATATTGAACTGCCTCCCCAAGTTGTTAGCTGCCCTTATTTGGGGAAGCAGACTCAAATATACGCTTTTCTCCCCAGCTTGTCAACCCATTTTTGCCTCTATTTTGAAGGGGGGCATAAGCCGAGTTCTGTTTTGGGCGATCATCAATCTAGGCCCCGAATTACTTCGGGGCTCAAGCGGCCTACCCGGGAGTCGATCGAGGCGGGCCACCTCTCCTCCCCTATTTGGCCTTGCTCCAGGTGGGGTTTGCCCTGCCCCTGATGTCACCATCAGGGCGGTGAGCTCTTACCTCGCCTTTTCACCCTTGCCCCAGTCTGAGGCGGTGTTTTTTCTGTGGCACTTTCCGTCCCCGACAACTTTGGCTGTCGGGGCCTGGGTGTTACCCAGCACCCTGCCCTCTGGAGCTCGGACTTTCCTCCCCTCCCATCACTGGGGAGAGGCGATCGCCGCCCCCCTTCAAAACTTAACCTCTGGAACGCCTTTCTTCTCTGGCGGCGCCTGGAAGTAGACCTCCTGGTGGAAGCCAAGCCCTCCAGCTATTAGATTTGTAGGAAAACTCCTTATCGTTCTGTTGAAATCTCTCACCCTCTGGTTATATCTCTTCCTCTCTACAGCGATTCTGTTCTCCGTCCCCGCCAGCTCGTCCATAAGCCGGTTAAAGGTCTCATTTGCCTTCAATTGAGGATAGTTCTCAGCTATGGCTAAGAGCCTACCCAAGAGTCCGGAGAGCTCATTGGCCGCCTTTATGGCCTCTGGACGAGAAGGAGCTCCAGCCAACCTGGCCCGGGCGTCGGCAATGTGTTCGAATATTCCCTTCTCATGCTTGGCGTATCCCTTCACTGTGTTCACTAAATTTGGTATGAGATCGGATCTCCTCTCCAATTGATTCTCCACCTGAGCCCAGGCCTCCTTTATGGCCTCATCCATCTTCACCAACCTATTATAGATAACTACCCCAGAAAGGATGATAACTAATACTATGCTGATGATAACTATTAGACCCAAACTTACTTTACCCTTAGACAAATTTTACCTCCTGGATTAGTGTATACTGTAATTCGGTGGCTCCTTGGTGATGCTTACATTGTGCGGATGGCCTTCTGTGAAGCCCGCACCTGTTACCTGGATAAATTGGGACTTTTCCCAGAGCTCATTAATAGTTTTTGCTCCACACATCCCCATACCGGCTTTCACACCTCCCACCAACTGAAAGAGAAGATCTGAGGCTGGCCCCTTATAGGGGACCCTTCCCTCCACACCCTCGGGGACAAATTTGTCTGTCCCCTCCTGGAAATATCTGTCCCTGGACCCAACCTTCATTGCCTCCGCTGAGCCCATTCCTCGATATAGCTTAAAGCTCCTCCCCTCATAAAGGATCTTCTCCCCCGGGCTCTCCTCTGTCCCAGCCAGAAGGTTGCCTATCATCACCGAGCTGGCCCCGGCGGCCAAGGCCTTGGTTATATCCCCGGAGTGCCTTATCCCCCCGTCGGCTATGATGGGTATCTGATAGCTCTGGGCCACCTGGCTGCATTCCCTGATGGCGGTAAACTGAGGTACGCCTACACCGGTCACTACCCGAGTAGTGCATATAGAGCCCGGTCCCACACCCACCTTGACCCCGTTGGCGCCTGCTTTGATCAGATCCTTAACCCCATCCCCGGTGGCCACATTACCTGCTATGAGAGGAAGATGAGGGCACTTAGCCTTCAGTTCCCCCACCATATGAAGAACCATTAGGGAATGTCCATGGGCGGTATCCACGAGCAGACAGTCAACCCCCGCTTGACTCAACCTTTCCGCCCTCTCCATAGCCTCCCCAGAGATCCCTATGGCCGCCCCCACCCTTAACCTCCCCTGGCTATCCTTACAGGCCGAGGGATGCTCTATCCCCTTCATTATGTCTTTAACCGTTATCAGGCCCTTAAGGTTCCCTTCTCTGTCCACCACAGGCAGCTTTTCGATCCTGTATTTATGGAGTAACCTCTTGGCTTCCCCCAAACTAATCCCCATAGGAGCAGTGATCAGGTTCTCCTTGGTCATCACCTCAGAGATGGGTTTCTCCCTATCCCGCTCAAATCTCAGGTCCCTGTTGGTTAAGATCCCTACCAACCTATTCTCATCGGTTATGGGGACCCCTGAGATGCCTGCGCTTTTCATCACCTCCAGGGCACGGCCGATCTTCTCCTGGGGGGGAAGGGTAATCGGATCTAAGATAATCCAGCTCTCCGACCTCTTCACCCGGGCAATCTCTGCGGCCTGCCTCTCTATAGACATATTTCGGTGGATGATCCCCATTCCGCCTTCCTGGGCCATTGCTATGGCCATCCCGGCCTCAGTCACCGTATCCATAGCTGCGCTTATTATAGGCAGGTTAAGCTCTATCTCGCCAGCCAGGGTCGTCCTCAGCGTCACCTCCCGAGGAAGGACACGGGACTTGGCCGGCAAAAGGAGGACATCGTCAAATGCAAGCCCTATTTTCATCGATTTCTCATCACCCATTTAAAAAGTATTCCTCTTCTCCCTTGGTGTCTATGGCCCTATTGGCCAGGGAGTCGGCCAATTGATTCTCCTCCCTGCCTATCCCTTTAATTTCCACCTTTTGAAAACCCTTTATCAAAGATAGGGCTCTCCTCAGGAGGGGCTTAAGTTTGGCCGCCTTTACCCTGTATTCCCCATTTACCTGGTTTACTATAAGCTGACTGTCAGAGTAAAGGATGAGCGATTGGGCCTTTAGCTGTTGGGCCTTCTCTAAGGCCAAGATAAGAGCTCTATACTCAGCGATGTTATTTGTAGCCGTTCCTATATACCTGTAGGCTTTGAAGAGAGGAGTTCCCTTTTCATCCTGGAAGAAAATCCCCGCTCCACCTTCCCCTGGATTTCCCCGGCAGGCCCCATCAATATAGGCCACAAGATGTTTAATCATCAATCTCCCTGGTTCTCCCAGACCAGAATTCGACCACAGTTCTCACAGGTTATGAGCTGATCTTTCCTCCTTATCTCTTGCAGATTCTGAGGGGGAAGGGACTTGAAACAGCCACCACAGGCTCCCTTTCTTATCCTGACCACGGCTAAACCGTTTTTCCCCTTGCTTACCCTCTCATAGGTAGCAAGGGCTTTCTGAGAGATATGAACTGCTATATTTTTTCTTTCCCCTTTTTTTATAGCGATTTTCTCCTCAAGTGTGGCCAAATCCCTCTTTTGGGCTTCCAACTCAGCTCCACTCTCCTGAGAAATTGAATCGAAGTCTTCTCCCAGTTTTTGGATTTCCTCCTCCATCTCCTCTATCTGGCTCATCAGGGTCAAGATCTCTTCCTCAGAGTTGGATATCTTCTCCTTTTTGCTTGCTATCTCATTTTGTAAGGCATCATACTCCTTGTTGGTCTTTATCTCGTAAACCTTTGCCTGTAAGTCCTTCAATCCCGCCTCGGTATCCCGAAGCTCCATCTCCGAGTGCCTCTTCCTCCTCTTCAGTTCCTCTAAGTCAACTTTCCTATCGTCCAACCTCTGGTTGGCCTCCTTTATCCTCTCCTCCAGAACCTCAATCTTTCTGGGCAGTTCCACTTTAGCCCTCTCCAATGAGGAGAGCTCATCATCCATTTCCTGCAACTGAAGGAGCCTCTTCAGCTCTTCCCGCATCTATCCCCCTTTCATAAAAGAAAAAGTGCACCCCAGTGCACTTTAGCCAAATTTTCTTCCTGGAAATCTTATCCAAAATAGTAATCTCACTATTTTTTCTCCCTTGTTAAGACAGTGGGCGATACTGGATTCGAACCAGTGACCTCTTGTATGTGAAACAAGCGCTCTAACCGGCTGAGCTAATCGCCCAGCTCAGTGGGCCCACTAGGACTCGAACCTAGGACCTACTGATTATGAGTCAGCCGCTCTAACCAACTGAGCTATGGGCCCTCAATCAAAACTAAAATAACAAATACTGAGCCAATGGTCAAGCATTTTTTGCGGCTTTTTGACTGAGAACCCCACAAAGTTACCATAATCGGGAAATTCCTCCTGAAATCCTCGCAAGGGTTGTTGCACTCATACCAAGTTCCCTCACTGCCCAATAGCAAAATAAACTCGGCGCTTGCCCTATTTGTAGGCACGTTTCCGCTTCAATGCACGCTTTGTCTGACATGAAGCGAGATAAAAGGAATTCCGTCTATCAATTTATAATTTTATGGACGTCCCCCATTAGGCCACTGTGATTTAAAGAAGATGCAGTTCTAACCTGAATAATTCATATGCCACAAAGACACCAAGCCCCAAAGTATTGATAGAATAGGAATTGAAACAAAAGGTTAGAGGCTAATGCAGAGTAACTCAAGTTACAAATTAAAGTGCTCTAATTTCGCATATTCTTAGTGACTTAGTGCCTTCGTGGCGAAGATTTATGAATAGTTCGGGCTAAAAAACCCTTATGCGGTCTCCTTCTCCAAGATAATGAGCCTTGTCTGCGGCTTGGCCAATTTGTCAAACATTGACTTTAGTCCCCGGTATCTTCCCCTCAAGATATTTACCTTGAAAGCCTTTAGTAAGTTTCGTTTTTCTCGCCCAGTTGTCTGTGAATTCTCCAACCTTTTCTCTCACCTCATCGGGCAAATACGTTGGATTTGAGATGCCCAAAAGTATCCAAGGTGAAACTTTAGTTACCTCAGACCTCAGAAAAGAGAAAGACCAGAATATCAGGCAAAGTTCCTCGTCTTGCTTCCTGGAGTCAACAATCCCAATGAAATTCTCGCATTCACGGATCCGCTATTCAATAGACCAGACGATGGGTCCTCACGAAAAGCTCATGGATGCCTGTCTCCCCATATTCAGGCACCACACGGCCGCACTTCAGTCCCTGACGCCAAAGTCCTAAAGTCTTGAGCCTTGTAAGTCTCAAGGTCTGGGGGTTTTACTTTCAGATATTTCCAAGGGCTCCCAGTCAATTTTCGCACATTTCCACACCAGCGCAGGGCCTCTCTGTCCTTTATGGGGACCTCCACTCCTTCCATCCCCTTGGTTTCTACAAGATACATTACCCTTTCTTCCTTCACTACAAAATCAGGCCGATAATGGCGTAAATACCCCTCCTGATTGTAGTAGGGGATATGGAGCGGATGTCTGGTAAGCACCTTAGTAAAGGCCTGCACCTCATCCTTTTCGTCAAGATAGTTCACAAACTCTTTTTCAAAACCACTGCGTTTGGGATAGGGCAAGGTTTCAAAGACCGACTTTCTTACCTTTGTGACTGGTTCAGAGGTATGGAAGGGTTGAGTCCCGCTCACCTTGAAGTATCTTGGGATACTAACCTTTTCTTCCTTTTTGGAGAGAGAATTGATCTCTCTGGAGAAGATTTTAACTAATTTCTCTCTGATGGGAATGTAGTTGAGTTTTTTTACTATATCAATGTCTTCACCATCAACCCTCTGGTCAAAAAGGTAATTTCCGATATATGTCTTTACCTTTGGCACAAGCTCCGCAAAGATACTTGAGGCACCGGTCTTGGATGTGATGGCCTTGCAGATGTATGAGAGGTAGAGAGAGAAGTTTTCCGTATAATCAAAGGCCAAGATCCCCTCTCTAACAATTTTCCGCTCCAATAAGTCCCTCTCCCGATACATCACCTTTGGCAGCTTAACCTCGGAGAGCTTAAAGAGCCCTGAAGGTAGCTGTGGTATATCCAGTCTTGTTAGATCCGGAACAGTTCGGGTGAGCCCACCTTCAATAACGGGAATCTCAATGTCAAACTGAAGTTTTTCGGGATCTACCATAATGGGGTTACTTGGCTCATAGGCTTTCTTGGCCGGAGTAAAATCGGCAATGAGCTCTCCCCTATCTATCTCAGCCTGCCAGAGCTGACGGAAGCGAGGATGGTCAATAACGATAAGCCTCTCCTCCCAGGTCTCGTCCTGAGGGGCCATCCTCCGCAAGCCCCTGCCTAAGGTTTGCTCAGGCAAGACCGGGGAATCAAAGGCCCGCAGGGGCACAATTACACAGACATTTCTCACATCCCACCCTTCCTTGAGCATCATCACGCTGACAATGATCTCATAAGGATTTTCAGAACTATCAATCTTGCTGGCCGCCAATCTTGCCTCTTTTAGGCCCTTTTTGGTGATTTCACCTTTCTTGTCAGTATGTATTTCCAGAACTTTCCCTGCAAAGCCTTGCCTTTCTAAATACTCCCTTACCTTTTTTGCATTTCTGGTCACATCCGTCATAATAAAGAGGACAGGTTTCTTACCTATATCCTTGAACTCCCTTTGAAACTCCTTAAGAATCTCAATGCCGGTGTCAATTTGAAGGCGGTTCCTTTTAACAAAGTTCTTGCCCAGGGGCTGAGGGACATTCTCAATCACTCCAATGCGGGGGCGCTTAACGATCTTGTCCCTGATGGCCTCAGCCAGGGGATAGTCGTAGATGATATGGGGGAAGAGGTTCCCCTGGAGATCTTTGGGAGTGGCGGTAAAATCTAATTGCATAACAAGGCCATCCCTGTTACGCTCTTTGAGAGTTGCCTGCCTGTGCGTGTCCGCACGCAGACAGGTATCCAAGTAAACAATGGTCTTGTTCCACTCTAAGTCATCGCTATGGACATGGTGGGCCTCATCGTTCAAGACCATCAGATCATCGTAGTTAGAAAGTTCCATTCGCAGAGAATCGTAGATCGCCTCCTCTTCCCGCTTAGGCTTGGGGCCAACTTCCTTGGCCGCTGGATTGGCCGGTCCCTTCACCTCTCTTTCGTAAAGCTGCTGGATATTGGACAGGTGGAGGATGCCTGGTGCGGTTCTGGGAATAACTTCACTCTGGAAGATGAGTTGTAAGTCAAAGTCTACCTCCCACTCAGGAGGTCTAAAGGGGAAACCCCTGAAGATCCGATTATCTCCAAAGGCTTCCTTGAGCCTATCCAGCACGATGAGATTAGGAGCAAGGAGTAGGAAGTGACTAGAGTAGCGGACGTCGTTATCAGTGCCGAAAATTTTGTTGAAATATTGCCAGACCATTGTTAGGGCCATTACCCAGGTTTTTCCTGAGCCAGTTGCCATCTTGAAACAGTATTTAGGCCAGAGGTCTTTGGTAGGGTCAACTGGGATGCTTACCCCAAAACCCCTTGCAAGATCGTAGAGACTCCGGTATTTACAGACCTCATAGATGTAGATCAGGGCTTCAATTCCTTCCCGCTGGCATCGCCAGAACTTAAAGCTAACGCCATCGGGCAAAATATGTTCCTCTTTGAACCAGAACTCAAGGAGCCTCTTGGTGGCAGCGCTTGTCCCTTCGTAGTTGCGCCTCCGCCATGTGTTGATAGCTTGTTTGATCTTATGGTCTAACTCAATCACAGCCATTGTCAGTCCCCTGCTCTTGCACGGATCTCCGTTATCAGTTCCATTGCCTTGTCTATATCGGCCTTAATTTCCTCGTATTCGTATTCCACGGGAGGACCTGGAGGATAACGATCCTCGATGTAGTACCGCGATACTTTTTCACAGAGATCTAAGAAATCATTGAAGCTATCATCAAAGGCCGTTATTTGATTGAGGAGGGCATCAAGCTCATGAATCTTTGGGGGTTTCTTTCCATGCAGGACAAGGTAACCTTTGAGATACTTTTCAACACCTTGTTGGATATGATAGGCAATAGAATCAGTGTAGCCCCGCTCATCATAGAGCAACTGGGCCGTTTCTATATCATGCCTGCCTCTTTCAAACCACTCCTCAGCCTGCTTTTTGAAGGCTTTATCCATAAAGAACCTCCCCTTTTTCAAAAACTTCTTCAAGAAAAAAATCCTTTATGGCAGTTCTCTCTTCAATCTCTTTCTCAGTATAAACAAGAGGTGAGACAGCAAGGGTTCGGCTGACATCCCGTAAAAGCCTTTTCACTTCAACCCATCTGTCAATGGGTCTCTTATCTGTGTTCTTGATAATGAGAAGGTCAATATCGCTGTCCTCCGTCGGCTCTCCATAAGCATAGGAGCCGAAAAGGATGACCTTCTTTGGTTTATATACTTTTATTATTCTGTCTGCGATCTCAATGATTATCCTTCTAACTCCTGCATCGGTTGTCATAGCTCTATCTCCAGAAGCTTGTTGGTGTCATTCCCAAAAATATCCACCACTTTGACCAGAACCTGATACCTCTCAACCTTCTCACCTGTCTGCGTGCCACGCACAGGCAGGTAGGTGTGAGAGCATTTTGTTTCAAGGCTCGGATGCTTTCTTGTCCTGAAGGATTGCCACATATTGTGGAATGTATCGTTCTTGTTGTCAAAATCCACAGCCCAGTAGTCAATGTAGTCGGTGAACTTCCCGACCTTCTCTTTTACTTCTCCGGGGAGATATTCAGGGTTAGAGATGACAAATTCCTTCAGGGCAATGGTCAAGATTTTTCCACTCAACTTGTGCTCTAATTCAAGGTAGTTCAGGTCAAAGAATTTCACCTCTTCCCTGGCAGCATCCCTTACCTCTAAAGCCTCCCTGGGGATCTGCACCAGCCGAATATTGACTGAATACTCATCGCCAATTCTGTCCACTAAATCATGGAGGCCCATCTCAAAGTCCCAACCCAGGATGTCCACTGACTTTACCCCTACCGACGCACACTCCTTGACTGTCTCCCTTATTTCCCGCTCGGTAATAATGGAGTCTACATCCCCGATATGCACCATACGGCCTGCTTTCTTGCCATGAAGGATAGTATAACCTGAAAAAGGTTCTGCCCGGTAGAGCTTCAGGATAAAGTCAATGTAGCGGCTGACACCATTCTCCTTCAGCTTCGCCTTCTGATATTTCCCAAGGTTCAGGACTTCAAAGGGTTTGCAGTCAGGCATATCTAAAAGCCGCTTGCGGGTGGTATGGATGGCAAACTTGGATAGGTCTGCCCCGATCCAGCGACGGCCCAATTTCTCCGCGACAGCTAAAGTTGTCCCTGAACCACAAAAGAAATCGGCTACAAGGTTACCTTCGTTACTTCCTATCTTGATTATCCTTTCCATAAGTGCTTCCGATTTTTGTGTAGGAAAATACAATTTTTCATAATCTGTTGGACTTGTTATTTTGGGAATGTCCGCCCACCAGTCATTAACTGGGGTTCCTTCTGGTCTCAGCCCCTTTTCAGCATACACACCTTTTACCCTCGTCCTGCCTCTTTGCACAGTTCCCTCAGAATATGGTCTGTATTGAGTATTAAAGACCCAGCTATCACCCTTAGTATGCCAGAGTATGATATCGTGTTTGTTGGGAAACTCATTTCGAGGGATTCCACCACCGCTATAGCACCAAACTACCTCATTCCTAAAATTCTCCTTCCCAAAAATCTCATCCATCATAATCTTCACATAATGCCCCACATGCCAGTCTAAATGCACATAGATAGAGCCGCTATCCGCCAGCAGTTCCCGCATCAAGACCAGCCGGTCATAGATCATCTGGAGGTAGGAATCCAGGCCTCTGCCCCAGGTGTCTCGATAGGCTTTCTCCTCAATTACCGATGCCTCTTTTGTCCATTTCAGATCACCGAGTTTAATGTTGATGGAGAAGTCTGCCCCAGTAGCAAAAGGCGGGTCGATATAGATGAGGTTAATCTTTCCGGCAAACTTGGGAAGGAGGCTGGCCATAATGTATTTGTTGTCGCCCCAGATGAGCTTATTGCGCCAGAGTTCATCTCTTGCCTGCTTGGTAAAGAGATCCCTCTGGGCTTTCTCCCTGTCCGCCTTGGACTCATTGATGGTCTCCACCACCTGAAAGGGAAGGATAACCCTCTCTACCTCTGTCCGCTTCCCCGGCCAGTAGAGCCCAGTCTGGTTGACCTTATTTGCTTTTGCCTCGTTCTTAGGCATAGTCAATCCCCTAATTTAAAAGACTGTATGCGATTGTCTTTAATAAATCTGGGTTCAGGCTCTTTTCTTCGAATCTACCCCCAGTTCCACTTGGGCCTCCTCAAAGAGGGCATCGATGAACTCATCGGGATCAAACAATTCCAGATCCTCTATCTTCTCCCCTGTTCCCACAAACCGCACGGGAAACCCCAGCTTCTCCTTTATGGCCACCACTATCCCCCCCTTGGCCGTCCCATCCAGCTTGGCCAGAACCAATCCGGTCACCCCCACCCCCTCATTGAAGAGCTTGGCCTGGGAGATGGCATTCTGGCCGGTGGTGGCATCCAGGACCAGAAGGACCTCGTGGGGGCTACCCGGTAACCTCTTTCCCAGAACCCTCTTTATCTTCTTCAGCTCCTCCATCAGGTTTACCTTGGTATGCAGTCTCCCTGCGGTATCCACGATGAGCAGATCGTAACCTCTAACTATAGCCGCCTCCAGGGCATCATAGGCCACGGAGGCCGGATCAGCCCCAGGGCGGTTTTTGACCAGATCAGCCCCAGAAAATTGGGCCCAGAGGGACAATTGCTCTGTCCCTGCCGCCCGAAAGGTGTCTGAGGCGGCCAAAAGCACCCGATAGCCCTCCCTTCGGTAGAGATGGGAGAGCTTCCCTATGGTGGTTGTCTTGCCGGTTCCGTTAATTCCTACCGCCATTATCACCCAAGGCTTGGTCCGAGGCCTGAGATCAATCCCTTCACCCTCCCCCATAATCACCTTCAACCTCTCCTTCAAGGCCTCGATCAAAAGGGAGGGCTCCCTCAGCCCTCCTTTGGTTGCCCTCTCCTTGAGCCCATCCAAGAGTTCGGTGGTAACCTCCAGACCCATATCGGAGAGCATAAGCCCCTCCTCTATCCCCTCCCAGACCGTCCCGTTAATCTGGGATCTGCCCAATACCTTAGCCAATCTTCCCCAGAAAAGCTCACGGGTCTTGGAAAGGCCTTGAGAAAATCTACCCATCTAATCCCCCTTCACCTTCACAGAGACCAGTTTAGAAACCCCTGGCTCCTCCATAGTTATCCCATAGAGGAGGTTTGTCTCTGCCATTGTGCGCTTGTTATGGGTAATGATGATAAACTGAGAATTCTGGGAGAACCTCCTCACCAGCCTAAGGAACCTCTCCACATTCTCATCGTCTAAGGGGGCGTCCACCTCATCTAAGATACAGAAGGGACTGGGCTTAACCAGATAGAGGGAGAAGAGAAGGGCGATGGCGGTCAATGTCTTCTCCCCACCTGACAACTGTCCCAGGCTGAATAGCCTCTTTCCCTCCGGGCTAACCGATATATCCACCTCAGCCTCCAGGGGATCTGTCCCTGGCTTGAGCCTGAGCTGGGCCTCCCCCCCTGAGAAGAGCTCTCTAAAGACCTCTTGAAAGTTGATATTGATCTTCTTTAGGGTCTGCAAGAATTTCTCCCGGGCGGTGTAGTCTATCTTGGCAATTGTCCTCTCTAAAGAGGCCTCCGCCTCCTCCAAGTCTTCCTTTTGCGATCTGAGGAAGTCCAACCTCTCCTTCTCCTTTTGGTATTCATCGAGGGCCAAAAGGTTTACGGGGCCCTGCCTCCTCAGTCTCTCCTTGAGGGCCTCAATCCTCTCCGGGGTCACCTCTACCTTATCTGGCTCCTGAATTCCCTCTATCTCCACCCCAAAATTTTCCCTCGTCTTTACACTTAAACCCTCAGCCTGGGTCTCAACCTGGGCATATTCCACCTCCAATTGGTGAAGCCTGGCACCCATCTCAGCGGCCTTTTCCTGGTGGGCCTTTAGCTGGCTCTTCCCCTGCTCCCACTCCTGGTTTAACCTCCTTTCCTGGTCGATAACCTTCTCTATGCTTCCTTTTTCCTCCTCTTCCTTAGAGGCCAATTGGGCAAGTTGCCCCTTTGTCTCGCCCCTCTCCTCCTCAAGTTTTTCCCTCTCCCATTGGAGCCTCTCCCTTTCCCCCTTTCTTTCCCGGATATTATCCTTTAACGCATCCTGAATCTCATCGATCCTTACCAGCCTGCCCTTTAACTCCTCCCTTCTCCCCTCCAAGGAGATCAACCTCATCCTCCCCTCGTTCAGTCTCCTGGTAAGCTCCCTTCTCTCCGCCTCTACCTTCTCCCATTGGGCCTCCTTTTTCCTCAACTCCTCCTCCATCTTCCCCCTTTTTGCCTCCAAGTCCCTCAGATCCGTAAAGATAGGAGCCAATTGCTTCTCCAGCTTCTTTCTTCTCTCCAGGCTCTCCTTAAGCTTGGATTTGACCTCCTTCACCCTCTGGGTAAGTTCCGTAAAGAGGAAATCGTCCCTGTCTAACTGCCTCTCGGCCTCCCGCAACCTCCCCCCTATGTTCTCTCTCTCCTCCTTTAAAATTGCTATCTTCTCTCTTATCTTCCCTATCTCCTCCTGAGTGGCTTTGTCCTTCATTACAAGAGCCCTCTCCTCCTGGGCATAGCCTCTACGACTGGAGAGAAGCTGGGCAAGCTTTCTCTCCCTTCCAATGAGGGGGGGGACAACTTCCTGGGAACCTCCGCTTACCATCCCCCAAAAGAGGCGGGTCTCCCCATCTAAGCTCACCCAGTTGAGGCCCTCCTGAGGATGAGAGGGGATCCTCTCCACCACCACCCATCTATCGAGCAAAAAGTGCAAAATTGGCCTATATTTTGGGTCACATCTGACCAGATCCTTGGCCCAACCTATAGATGCAGGAGGTAGGGATGGGGATGGCTCCGGGATCAGTATTCCATCCAGCGGAATGAGAGATGCCCTCCCTGATTCCTCCCTCTTTAATAAGAGGAGGCATTTCTGGGCCAAAGATAAGTCCTCTACTATTAGGTATTGGACGGCCGGGCCCAGGGCTGCTTCAATGGCTTCCTCATAGCCCTCTTTTGCATTGATTAGATCTGCCAGGGCTCCCTTCACCTGAGGGATTTCCTTCTCCAATAGGGCCTTGGCCCCAGGGGGAAAACCCTCCTTTTCACTCACCAACTGCTTTAAGAGCCTGATCTGGGAATCAAGGGAGGAGATCAGCTCCTTCAACCTCTCCCTCTCGGCTGTCAGCTTCTTTAACCTCTCCTCCGTGGTTCGATGTTCCTCCCTCTCACTTATCAGGTTCCTCTCCACCCTCTTTAGCTCCTCGGTCAGCGTTTTGAACTTAGATCTTGACTCCCTTCTCCTCTTCTCAATTACTCCCAGCTTCTCCCTGATCTCTCTCTCCTCTTCCCTTAGCCTCTCCTCCTGCTTGGTTATCCCCTCCAATTCGGCAGAGAACCTCTCCTTCTCTGTTCCCTTCACCTGGTAGCCCTCCGTTAGGCCAGCAAGTTCCCCTCTTAGGGCATCCCCCCCCTTTTTTAGGGTTAGGTGCTCCTCCTCCAGCTGGGAGAGATATCCTTCCTGCCCCTTTACCTCCTCCTCAACCTTGCTAATCTGAGGGGCTAAATCCTCTAGCTCCCCTTTGATATCCCTCCTCTCCTCCTGAGTTTGGGTCAGCCTATCTCTTAGCCTTTCCTCCTCCCTCCTCTCTCGCCGGGTCAGTTCCCTTAGGTTTCTTATCCTCTCCTCCTGGAGGGAGCTCTCCCCCTTAAGGAGGCCTACCCTCCTAAAAAGTTCGTTCAGCTTTTCCCTTCGTCGGGAGAGCTCTTTCCTCCTCTCCTTGAGCTTCTCGGCGATTTCGTCCAACCTAATGGAACCATCTTTTATACGATCTTCCTCCTGAGAGATCCCCTCTTTCAGGGCTTTCATCTCCTCCCCAATTTGCTCTAATCTGACTTTCAGCCTACCATAATCCCTCCTGGCCAGAAGAAGGGAAAGCCTATTGATCTCCTCCCTTCTCTCCTCATACCTTTGGGCCAGCCTTGCCTGACGACCAAGGTTGGCGGTTCTCTTCTCCACCTCCGAGATGATGTCAGCAATTCTTACCAGGTCCTTCTTGGTCAATTCCAGTTTCCTCTGAGCCTCCCTTCTCTGGGACTTGTATCTGGTGATCCCGGCAGCTTCCTCTAAGAGTGTTCTCCTCTCCTCCTCCTTGGAGCTGAGCAGGGCATCGATCTGTTCCCTGCTCAATATGGAATAGGCTCCTACTCCCATTCCGGTATCATAGAGCAGATGATGGATGTCCTTTAGCCTACAGGGGACCCTGTTAAGCAGGTATTCACTCTCCCCAGAACGAAAGAGGCGGCGGGTAAGGGTTACCTCGCTAAACTCCGTGGGCAGCAGATTGGCGGAGTTGTCTATGGTGAGGGTGACCTCGGCCATTCCCAACGGCTTTCTGGCCTTAGTCCCGTGGAATATAACCTCCTCCATCTTCTCCCCTCGCAGGAGGGTAGGCCTCTGTTCCCCCAGGACCCACCTTATGGCATCTACTATATTGGTCTTTCCACAGCCGTTAGGTCCCACCAAGGCACAGATTTGGCCATCAAATTCGAGATCCAATCTCTGGAGAAAGGATTTGAAACCGAATATCTGGAGCCGGGAAATATGCAAAAATCCTCCTTAAAGCATAACCCTGGCCAAGAGGCCATAGAACCCCATAGCCAGAATGGCGGCCAGGGGAACGGTCACCACCCAGGAGATAATTATCCTCTTTACTACCCTTAGATCTATCGCCTCCAGTCCCCTTCCCAAACCCACTCCTACAACTGCTCCCACACAGGCATGGGTGGTGGAGACCGGGAGGCCCAGTTTGGAGGAGACAAGGACAACTGTGGCGGTGCTAAAGTCTATGGCAAAACCCCTGGTATTGGTCAGATTGGTTATCCTGGAACCAACCGTCCTGATCACCCGGTAACCCCAGGTGAGGATGCCCAGGGCTATCCCCCCACCGCCAAAGGCCAAAAGCCAGAAGGGAATCCTCACTTTTTCAGCAATACCCCCATTTATTATCGCCGAGTGGACAGTGGCCAGAGGGCCCACCGCATTGGCCACATCATTCGCCCCTTGGGCAAAGGCCACATAGCAGGAGGTCATAATCTGCAGGTGACGGAAGACATCCTCCGCCGTCCTCCCCTCTTCCCCCTGTAGATAATGATTTACCCAAAAATGTCCTCCCCATCCGGCTAAGCAGGCTAAAAAAAGGGAGAGAAGAACCCTCTCCCAAGGGTTTATCCCCAAACTATCGCCCAAGGATGTCTTCAAGAATAGGGAGAGAAAGATGATGAGGAATGTTACCCCCACTAAGTAAGGGCTCAATCTACGGAGGTTTTTCCCATCTCCCCGCAGGAAGAGCCTGTCTATGGCCTTAAAGAGGAAGAAGGCAAAAAATCCGCTCAGAAGCGGTGAGGTAACCCAACTGGCTACCACCTCCCCCAACTTCCCCCATTTTATGGCCGAAGCGCTTCCAGCCACCAGACCAAAACCGATGAGGGCACCGATGATGGAATGGGTGGTGGAGACCGGGTAGCCCTTCCAGGTGGCCAAAAAAACCCAGCCACTGGCAGCTAAAAGGGTGGAGAAAGCTCCCAGAACGACCATCCGGGAGCTGGCTATGGCCTCAGGGCTGACAATGCCCCTGGTCACCGTATGGGTTACATGAGAGCCAACAAATGCCGCCCCCACGAAGTTTAAGACTCCAGCGATCAACACAGCCTGGCCCATGGTTATCGCCTTAGCGCCCACGGCCGAGGCCATAGAGTTGGCCACATCATTGGCCCCGATATTCCAGGCCATATAGAGGCCAACAAGTGCAGTTGCTATAAAGAATGGGATGCCAAAATCCATCCCCTCCCCTTCCTCATTTGGCCATCATCGCCCTTACCCGGTCGCCAACATTCTCGGCATGGTTGGCTATGTTCCCTATCAGATCAACGACTTTTAGCAGATGGAAGAGGGAGACAGGGTCTAACTCGTTGTTAAAGAGATCAAGGGCCAATCTCCTCTCTACCTGATCGGCCTCCCATTCCTTGTGGTGAACCTCCTTCAACCTCTCCTTGCACATCTCCCTGTCCCCTCTGCGGGGGGAGGTAACCAGTAGCTTAACATTTTCCATCACCTGTTCCAGGATGATGACCGTTTCCACTACCTTTGATAGGTGATCCAAAAATCTCTCCCTTAGCTCCTCCGGAATTGGCGTCCGGCGAAAGGAGAGCCAGACGACCGCATCCTCGGCAAAGTCCAGTATGGCATCCTGTTCCTTCAGGGCCATAAGGAAATCGGCCTTGTCCACCGGCATCCATATCCCTCGAGGGAGGTGATTTCTGATATTTCCCTTTATCCAGTCGGCCTCCTCTTCCAACTTCGATACCTTATCGGCCAGATCTTTGAATTTCTCGTATTCCCCTCTACAGTACGCCTCCATCGCCTCCTGCAGGGCAGCAGCACACTGTTTCACCTTCGCAGCATGTTTGAGCAGCCCATCAAAGGGGGATCTGGTAAAGGCCCTTATCACCGGCACCCTCATCCTTCCCTCCTTTTTCAATTGAACCAGGGATTGGATGAGAAGAAAAAGGATCTCTCCCCTTCATCGTTGGTTTCTTATCCTTTAAGATCTTCTCCTATCCCTGTTGGCCTCTTTATAGTTTTGGCTCAGAGCTTATCTTTGATTAGCTCGGCTATCTGAACGGCGTTCAATGCCGCACCTTTGCGCAGGTTGTCAGCTACAACCCATAATTGCAGGATATTCTCCTCCTCTTCCCCCTCCCTTATCCGGCCTACCAGTACCTCATCCCGTCCCACGCAATCGATGGGTAGAGGGTAATCTTCTCCTTCCATAAGCTTAATTCCTGGAGCGTGGGAGAGTAGCTCTTTGGCCTGGGAGGCGGTGAGCCTCTCTCTGGTCTGCAAGGTTACCGCCTCGGAATGGCCCCTGAAGACAGGGACCCTCACGGTAGTGGCATAGACCTTAATCCTCTGATTATGTAAGATCTTCTCCGTCTCTTGGGCCAGCTTTATCTCCTCGGCAGAGTGTCCCTTTGGGTTGAAATTCCCTATCTGAGGGAGGAGATTGAAGGCTATCTGATGGGGATAGACATATGGCTTGGGCTTCCTTCCCCTTAGGAGGTCCCTGCTCTGCTTGGTCAGTTCCTCCCAGGCATCCTGGCCAGTGCCGGAGACGGATTGATAGGTGGAGACAAAGACCCTCTCCACCTCTGCAGCTTGGTGGATGGGATTGAGGGCCAAAAGCATCTGAATGGTGGAACAGTTGGGATTGGCCACCAGGCCCCTCTGATCCTCGAGATCGAGGGGGTTTATCTCTGGGATCACCAGGGGAACCCCAGGCTCCATCCTGAAGCCAGCGCTATTATCCACCACTACCGCCCCCTCCCTTTGGGCCTGAGGAGCATAATCCAGGCTCACCTGGACTCCCGTCGAGAAGAGGGCAAGTTCCACCCCCCTAAAACAACCCGCCTCAAGCCTCTCCACCTCCAAGTTTTCACTCTTAAAGGGAAGGGTTAATCCAGTCGACCTCTCTGAGGCAAAGAGTCGCAGCTGGGAGATGGGGAACCCCCTCTCCTTCAATATCCCCAGCATCTCCCTCCCCACCAGCCCGGTGGCCCCCACTATGGCCAGGGAGAGTCCCTTCATCCCCCAGCTCTATCCAGCTCAAATGCCCGATGAAGGGCCCTCGTTGCCCTCTCTGCGGCCCCCTCACTTACCAGAGAGGTGATGGATAGGTGGGAGGAGCTGACAAAGCTCACCGGTATACCTTCAGCTTCTAAAGCAGAGAATAGCTTAGTGGCTATGCCTGGGCTCTCCCCTATCCCACAGCCGATGATGGAGACGGAGGCCAACCCATCAATCATGCTCACATCCTCCAGTTCCCCTTCTCCCTTTAGTTCGGCGAGGACCCTTTGGGCTAAGGGCAATTGTCCCCTCTGCAGGGTGAGGGTTATCTCTCCTCCTCTCCCCTTGACAATCAGGTCTATGTTTATACCGTAATCTGACAGGCTGCGGAATATGTGGGAGAACCCGTTGCCCTCCTTAGGGGAAGGCTTAAGCAGGATAACTCCCATCCCCTTCCTACAGGCCACAGCTCTAACACATACCTCCTCCATTTTTCCCATCTCCTTGATGACTGTTCCCGACTTTGAGGAGAAGCTCGACCTTACCGCCAGCGGTATCTTAAACCTCTGGGCCAGCTCCACTGAGCGGGGATGAAGGACCTTCCCGCCGAGGCTGGCCAGCTCCAACATCTCATTATATGATAGATAGGGCAGCCTCCTCGCCTGAGGGACTATCTTGGGATCAGCGGTAAAGACTCCATCCACATCGGTCAGTATCTCACACTCCTTTGCCCTCAGGGCATAGGCCAAGGCTACCGCGGTGGTATCAGATCCCCCCCGGCCCAGGGTTGTTATCTCCTTCTGCTGGGATACCCCCTGAAATCCAGCCACAATAATCACCTTTCCCTTGGAGAGCTCCTCCTCTATTCTGAAGGGTTTCACATCCTTTATGCGGGCATTGGTATGATGGCTGTCGGTGATGATTCCACATTGAGAGCCGGTGAAGGATATGGCCGCAGTTCCCAGGGAGTTTATGGCCATAGAGAGGAGAGACATGGAGATCCTCTCCCCAACGGTGAGGAGCATATCGGTCTCCCTTTGGGGAGGATCCTCGGCCACCTGATGGGCCAGCCTGAGGAGTCCATCGGTTGTGTCCCTCATCGCCGAAACCACCACCACCACATCCTTCCCCTCCTTCTTCCGGGAGATGACCTGACGGGCCACCCTCTTGATCAGTTCAGGGGTGGCTAAGGAACTCCCCCCATACTTCAGCACACAGATCATCTCAGCCTGTAGATGAAGGTTATAATTCCTCTCTGTTCGATCTGAGGCTCCTGGGGGGGAAGGGGGTTGAACCTCCATTGCCTCAAGGCATCCAAGGTCAAATCCTCCAGGAGAGGTTCACCCTTCTGCAGGGGGACTATCATCCCCACTGACCCATCCGGGAGGACCGTAAAGCTGACTTTGATCTTGGCCTCTTTCCCCAATCCCTGAGGATACTTGGGGAGAACCTGAAAGAGAACGGTTCTCTGGGCGGCTGGCCCCTCAATCCTGTAGATCTGGCCCGGCTCCTTCTCCGAAGGAGTCGTGGGAGGAATCTCCTTTTCTCCCATTCCCATAGGGCCCGGAGCGAGAAGTTCCTTCTCCCCCAAACCAGGGAAGAGGGCCTCCTTTCCCTCCTCCTGGGCCAGATGGGGAACTTCCCCTTTTCCCCTCAGCTTTGGGGTTAGCTTTCCCTTCTGCGGTAAGGGGAGGAGGGGAGGTTCCCTCTCCTCCATCCGCCGCTGGGGCAGTCTGACCAGTTCCTCTCCCCCAGCTATCCTTCCTTTTGGCTTCTCCCCTGAAGGGGTGGGAGCCCGGGATACCCTCCTTTTGGCCTTAGGTGGGCTGATGAAGCTGACCTCTACCGCAGTGGGTATCTCAATGCGGGGGACGATCTCTATCCAAAGAAAGATAAAGAGGAGGAGAAGATGAAAGAGAAAGGAAATTAAAAAAGTGACCTTTAAGTTAAATTCCCTCATGGCTTAGTCGGGTTGAGTGGCGATGAGGAACCTTTCCGCGCCGGCATTCTTGGCTATATCCAATATCCTTATCGTCTCCTGAAGGGTGAGATCCTTGTCTGCCTTTATCACCACCAGCTCACCTGGGCTCTCCAAAAGGAGCCCCCTCAGTTTGATGCCCAATTCCCCTATTGCGATTTTCTCCTGATTTAGATAGAGGTCACCTGATTTGGTGATGGTCAGATAGATCCTCTTCTCGGACTCGACCAGAGAGGCGGAGGCCTTGGGAAGGTTGACCTTTATCCCAGGTTGAACGATGAAGGAAGAGGAGAGGAGAAAGAAGATAAGGAGCAGGAGGATAATGTCGGCCAGGGAGATTGTGCTGAAGGTGGTGATCAGCTTGCGGGTAGGGCCAAAGTCCATAACTAACCCCCCCTCTTGCTCAATGTCTCCAGGAGTTTGCTTGAACTCTCCTCCATCTCATAGACGAACCTATCTACCTTCCCCTGGAAGTAGTTGTAGAAGATCAAGACCGGTATCCCCACGGTGAGGCCAGAAGCGGTGGTGACTAAGGCCTCCCAGATCCCTCCAGCCAGGACAGTGGCATTCACATTTCCCCCTAAGGCCTCGATCCTCATAAATGCCTTTATCATTCCGGTTACTGTCCCCAAAAAGCCCAGCAGAGGGGCTACAGCAGCTATGGTCCCCAGAACACCCAGGTGCCTCTCCAGTTGGTGCACCTCCATCTTCCCCGAACTCTCCACGACCTCCTTGATCTCCTCCTTTGGGTCGCCGTGTTTCTCCATACCTGCCTTCAATATGGAGGCCACTGGACCGGGGGTCTTTCTGCACCTTTCTATGGCCTCGGTTATATCCCCCTTCAGGATTAACCCCTTAATCTCCATAAAGAAGGAGTGGGCGTTTATCTTGGCCTGGTGGAGGGCTATCCACCTCTCTATGATGATGGCCACCGCCACCAGAGAACAGATGAAGATGGCCACCATCAACCATCCCCCTTTGGCTACAATGGAAAAAAAGGACATAAA
>DAOVCL010000159.1 GCA_030670005.1 Candidatus Zixiibacteriota bacterium
TTAACCCCCTTTCCCTCTCCTCTGGCGCATTGTCTATGGAATCAAATGTCCTGGGCTCCGCCAAACCCTTCCTGTTCAATATCATGGTAATCGCCGCAGTTAATGTAGTCTTCCCATGATCCACATGCCCTATCGTCCCTACGTTTATGTGCGGCTTAGTGCGCTCAAACTTCTTCTTTGCCATCTATCTCTTCCTCCTCTTAAAAACTTCTCCCCCTTAGCCGGGAGATGATCTCCTCGGCTATGGGCTTGGGAACTTTATCATAACGAGAAAAATGCATTGAGTGTAAAGCTCTCCCCTGGGTAAGGGACCGGAGATCTGTGGCATAGCCAAACATCTCGGAAAGGGGAAGGCTGGCCATTATAACCCGATTCTCCCCCCTGGTGGTTATCCCCTCTATCTTCCCCCTTTTGGAATTTAAATTTCCCATCACATCGCCCAGATAGCTCTCTGGCACCACTACCTCCAAGGAGACGATGGGCTCCAAGAGAACAGGGGAAGCCCTTATCGCTGCCTGGCGAAAGGCCATAGAGGCAGCTATCCTGAAGGCAAGTTCTGAGGAGTCCACATCATGATAGGACCCCCCAATCAGCTCAATACCCACATCCTCCACCGGGTAGCCAGCCAGAACCCCATTGCGCATTGCCTCTTTCAACCCCCCTTCAGTGGCCTTTATATACTCTTTAGGGATAAAGATCCCCCGCAGGGCGACCTGAAAGGAGAATCCCTTCCCTGGCCCTAAGGGATGGAGTCTGATGAGAACATGTCCATATTGGCCTCTTCCTCCGGTCTGTCTGATGAACTTTCCCTCCCCCTCACCGACCTGGGTTATGGTCTCCCTATAGGCCACCTGAGGATTTCCCACCCTGGCCCGAACCTTAAACTCCCTGAGCATCCGCTCGGTGATCACCTCCAAATGCAACTCCCCCATACCTGAGATTATGGTCTGCCCCGTCTCCTTGTTCACCTCAACCGTAAAGGTGGGATCCTCCTCGCTTAACCTCCTCAGGGCCAGATCGAGCTGATCCTGGTCGGCCTTTGTCCTGGGCTCAATGGCCACAGAGATGACCGGTTTGGGAAACTCCATCTTCTCCAACAAAATGGGTTTATCCACATCAGAGAGGGTATCCCCGGTAACTACTTTCTTCAGGCCCACTAAGGCGGCAATCTCCCCGGCGACAAGCTCCTGGCGATCCTGACTTCGATTGGCATGCATGAGCAGGATTCTCCCCACCCTCTCCCGCTGACCGGTGGAGACATTGAGAATTATTGAACCGGCCTTTAAGGTCCCCGAATATGTCCTCACAAAGGCCAGCTTTCCGGCATGGGTGCCAGCCATTATCTTGTAAACTAAAGCGGAAAAGGGTTCATCTGGGGAGGCCTTCCTCTGCTCCTCCTTACCCGTGCGGGGGTTAACCCCCACCACCGGCCGCATATCAAGAGGGGAGGGAAGATAGTCAACTATGGCATCCAAGAGCCTCTGCACCCCCTGGTTTCTGAAGGCCGCCCCACAGAGCACAGGGATAATCTCCCCTTTCAAGGTGGCCCTTCTCAGGGGTGAAATTATCTCCTCAGGCGGGATCTCTCTCCCCTCCAAGAACTTCTCCAAGAGCTCATCATCATATTCGGAAAGGACCTCTACCAGGGCTTCCCGCGACTTTATAGAGGTTTCCATCAGCTCATCCGGGATGGGAAGATCATCATAGGTTGCTCCCAGGCTCTCCTGATGATAGAAGCGGGCGGTCATAGTCACCAGATCCACCATCCCCTGGAAGGAGTCTCCCTGGCCGATAGGAATCTGGATGGGGGCCGCATTGGCCCCGAGCCTTTCCCTGATCATCTCCACCGCCTTCCCAAAGTCCGCCCCCACCCTGTCTAGCTTGTTTACGAAGACAATGCGAGGCACCTGGTACCTATCGGCCTGTCTCCAGACAGTCTCCGACTGAGGTTCTACCCCAGCCACACCACAGAAGATGATCACTGCCCCATCTAAAATTCTCAATGAACGTTCTACTTCAACTGTAAAGTCGACATGCCCCGGCGTGTCGATGATATTTATTCGATAACCATTCCAGAAGCAGGTGGTGACCGCAGAGGTAATGGTAATCCCCCTCTGCTTCTCCTGTTCCATCCAATCCATAGTGGCCGCCCCATCGTCTACCTCCCCCATCCTGTGCACCTTCCCCGTGTAGTAGAGAATCCTCTCGGTGGTGGTAGTCTTCCCGGCATCTATGTGCGCTATCAACCCAATATTGCGTGTCTTTCCTAAGGAAAACATCCTTCTCTGCTCCATAAATCGCCTCAAAAATCAGGGCATCCTCCATTCCTTACCACCTGTAATGGGCAAAGGCCCTGTTGGCCTCAGCCATCTTGTGAGTAACCTCTTTCTTCTTGATAGCTCCTCCCTCCCCGCGAGAGGCAGCCACCAGCTCTGCGGCCAGCTTCTCGGCCATGCTCTTCCCCGGACGCTCCTGGGCATAGGATGTCAACCACCTGATGGCCAACGCCGTTCGACGATGGGGCCTCACCTCAATCGGGATCTGATATGTCGCTCCACCCACCCTTCTGGACTTTACCTCCAAAACGGGTTTGACATTGTTCAGAGCCTTATTAAAGATGTCCAACCCCCTTTCCCCCCCCTTCTCCTGTGCCAGATCTAATGCCCGATAGAATATCCTCTCTGCCAACCCCCTCTTCCCTCCCCGCATCAGACAATTTATGAACTTGTTAACCAGAGGGCTGTTATATTTGGGATCGGGCAAGATCTCCCTCTTGGTTACCTTTCTCCTTCTGGGCATAGCAGCCTACTTTCCCCTCTTCGTCCCGTATTTAGATCTTCCTTGCTTTCTATCCTCCACCCCACTGGTATCGAGAGTGCCCCGGATAATATGATACCTAATGCCAGGTAGATCTTTAACCCTACCCCCCCTTACCAAGACGATGGAATGCTCCTGGAGGTTATGTCCCTCACCCGGTATATAAGCCGTCACCTCAACCCCTGAGGTTAGCCTTACCCTGGCTACCTTCCTCAGGGCGGAGTTCGGCTTCTTGGGGGTAGAGGTGTAGACCCTGGTACAGACCCCCCTCCGTTGAGGGGAACCCTTAAGACCAGGCATAATCCCCTTTGACTTACTCCTCTCCCTCCCTTTTCTTATTATCTGATTGATAGTGGGCACATCTCCTCCTTAAGACCTTAAAATGGAGAATAAAAATTTAAATATAAGGATAAAATTTCGGGAGTCAAGCTTTTTCTGCCACCGCTAACTTTTTTTCCTCCTCCTGCTCCTCCCTTCGCCGGTTAACCTGGAGCTTCCTATACCTATCTAATCCTGTCCCCGCAGGTATGAGATGGCCCATAATCACATTCTCCTTTAAGCCTAAAAGCTCATCCCTTTTCCCCATAATCGCTGCTCCGGAGAGAACCCTGGTCGTCTCCTGAAAGGAAGCGGCGGAAACAAAGCTATCCGTGCTCAAGGAGGCCTTTGTTATCCCCAAGAGGAGGGGCTGGAAGGTTGCCGGTTCCCCTTCCTCCCTCATTGCCCTGACATTCTCCTCCTGGAACCTGAACTTGTCAATCTGCTCGCCTTCCAAGAACTCGGTATCCCCCGGGTCCACAACCTTCACCTTGCGGAGCATCTGCCTGACGATAACCTCCACATGTTTGTCGTTTATCCTCACCCCTTGGAGCCTGTAGACCTCCTGGACCTCATTTACCAGGTATTCCTGCACCGCCTTTGATCCCTTTATCCTAAGGGTATCCCGGGGATCGATAGGCCCCTCGCAGAGCTTCTCACCGGCCTGAACCTTGTCACCCTCGTGCACCCGGAAGTGTTTCCCCTGGGGAATCAGGTACTCTTTTACCTCCTCGTTCTCACCCTCTACCTGCACCTGTCTGGCCCCCCTGATCAGCTTGCCAAACTTTACCACCCCATCGATCTCACTGACCACTGCCGGGTTCTTGGGCCGACGGGCCTCAAACAGCTCTGCAACCCGGGGAAGGCCCCCGGTAATATCCCTGGTTTTGCTGATTTCCTTAGGAATCTTTACCAGTGGATCACCTGCAGCAACCATATCCCCATCGTTAACCATAAGGTGGGACCCGGTTGGTATCGAGTAGTTGACCAATTTCTTCCCACTTCTGTCCAGGATAATGATATAGGGATGTAGCATCTTCTCCCTGTCCTCGACAACAACCTTCTGTCTTAGGCCAGTTGTCTCATCTAGCTCCTCTTTGACAGTGACATCCCTCACCAGATCAGAGAAGGAGACCCTTCCTCCTTTCTCGGTGAGGATGGAGTTGGAATATGGATCCCATTCAAAGAGGGTATCCCCTTTCTTCACCTTTTCTCCATCCCTCACCCGCAAGGTGGCCCCATAGGGGAT
>DAOVCL010000144.1 GCA_030670005.1 Candidatus Zixiibacteriota bacterium
GAGGCGGGCCCCATCCAAATAGATCTTGATCCCCCTGGTCTGACAAAGTTCCCATATCTTCTCCATCTCCTCCAAGGGGAAGATGGTTCCCCCGGCCCGGTTGTGAGTGTTCTCCAGGCAGACAAGTTTAGTCTCTAAGTAAGGGGTGTCAGGTCCCCTTATCGCCTCGGCGATCTGGCCCTGGGTGAGGATCCCCCTTTCCCCCCTCAAAGGTCGGAGCTGCACCCCGGAGATGGCCGAAGGAGCCCCGGACTCGTAGTTGTAGGTATGGGAGTCAACCTCTAAGATGACCTCATCCCCGGGGTTGGTGAGGGCCCTGATAGCTATCTGATTGCTCATAGTTCCACTGGCCGTAAAGAGGGCATCCTCCTTGCCCAGCATCTGGGCCACCATCTCCTGGAGCCGGTTTACCGTTGGGTCCTCCCCAAATCCATCATCGCCTACCTCCGCCTTGGAGATCGCCCTTCTCATCCCCCGGGAGGGCCTGGTCACCGTATCGCTACGCAGATCAATATAACCCATTTCCCTCGCCCCTCAAAGCCATTTTTCCAACATCCTATTGGCCCCCTCAATGATTGCCTGATGATTTTCGAGCACCAACTCCTTGGCCGATTCGATATAAGACCTGAGATCTTCCTCCAAGTCGGGAGGGACCTGCTCCTCATCCAGGATCTCCACCTTACCCGAGGGGCAGACAAGTATATCAAGAGCTAAGTCTCTCCAGGCAAACTCCCGATTAGAGAGGCTTATGGAATCGGCCAGGTTGAAATAGTATCCCACCTTATCACCACCTTTGGTGAGCCATGAATATAAGGTATAGGGCCTCTCTGTCCAGTAAAATCCATAGGAGATCATACCAGGAAGGATGTTAAGGCTTCCCACCCGGTATCGGCGACTGATCACATATTTAAGGATACCAAACCTGTCCTGCAGGGTTACCAACTCACAGTCATAGGTAACCTCACCTCCAGACAAAAGCTGTTTCCTCTCTCTACAAAAGGCCATATTTAAGAATACCTCTAATGGAAAGCATTCGAGGTATGGAGTTTATCAAAGATTCTTTTAAACTGTGAACTGGAGAAAGAGAAATTTATTTCGCTACTTCTCATAATTCCCCTTGAAAAACCCTGTCCAGTATGGCGGAAGTCGTTGCATTGATTTCCTCTGCGGTTTCTTCCTGCAGGCGGCGGAGTTCTACAACTTTGGCTTGTAGGTGGTCGAGATAGGTAACAATGCGATGCTGTTCCTCTAATGGAGGGAACTCCATGACTAAATTCTTTAGCCCCTCTTGGTTAATGATGGGTAAAGTAACTGCTGATGACAAGAGCCGAATATAGTCATATTTGAAGCGGAACCAGTAATAAGCAAAATCTGGAATTATCACTGGCCCAAAATATAGGCCAGTAATTTGCTGATTTGAGGATACTTTCGCAGTGGCAATACCAACCTTACCTAAGGTAGCACCAATTCCAACAAAGAGAATAGTACCTTGCTTGAAGGTCTTTGCCTTTTTCCCCTTAATTGCGGTTGCCGTGAGCGTTCTATTCGATTTGATCAAGTATTTACTGCGGCCAAGATCCCCAGGAGTGAACCATTGGACATTCCCTCCGTAGTATTTGGTCTCTTTTGACGGCGGAGTAGTTCCTGTTTTGATATCTGTAATTAGCTCTGCAATCCTATTGTGCTTCCATCGTTGTGTATTCGCTTTTGAGAAGATCTTGCAGAGTGCAGCGGGCATAATCGCCTTGGTCTCCTCACGGGCGGCATGGCGAAGCGATTTGGCCTCCTCAATGTGATTCACCAGCTTCTCAATCCTTTCCACAATGCGGCGCTGCTCAGGAAGGGGTGGAAGGGGGATTTGAACCTTTTTCAATCTCGTTGTATTAAACCCTGCTTGTCCAATCCAGCGCTGACATTCCTTTTCAAAAAAACGTTGATACCAAAGATATTGTAGAGAAAGTGTAAGCCACTCTGATTCAATAACATCCTGTTTGACCCTAAGTCTGGTGATATGATTACTAAAAACAAAAGGCAAATCCCCCCTCACAATCGCTGTCTTTCCAATCAACTCCACACTATTTGTGTTATTGAATAATACGTCGCCAGACTTAAGCGAATAGATATTTAGGTCAACAATTTCAGCAGGCAGATGTATGAGCAGGGAAAGATCCAATTCGCCGTTTGTCCCAATGTTATTGGTGCGGAGGTGTGGAATTCCCTCGGGGACAGCATGCTGTTTTCCACAGGCAAAGCCTGACTTAATTTCGCTAACCGCCTCCCCCAGCCTCACCCATCGCCAGCCTTTAGGAAGTTCATACCCTTCCATCAGCTTTTTGCTCCTTTATTGCCCATCTGCCGTCCCCTTCTTCGTGTCTTTGAGGCGTTTGCGTTGTTTCTCTCAGTTTCCTCATTTTTTGATATGAATTCGCTAAATAATCACCAAATCGCCAAGTCATATTTCGTTCAATCCAATTAGTCGTTGATTAGCCAATTATCCCTCGTTACCAAATCATTACTTTCGTTACCTCTGCATTACTTTTTCATTACCCTTAGCAGATACTTGACCTGCCTTCCTTTTCCTTCAAGTATAAGCACACCTTTTTCAACAATGTCAGAAAGTTCAAGATAGGCAGTCTTGTTGGAAACAGCATTCAATCCCTGATACTCCTTATTTGTAATTCCCCCCTTTTCTTTCACATACATCAACGCTTTAATCTGCCGCTCGTTCAACCCCAGGTTTCTTAGATATTCCGTAGTTAAAATGTCCTTCCTGAAGATTATGCGGAAGCTATATCCATCATCTATGAAATCAGGTTCAGGCAATTCAGATCTGCGGCATTCCTCCAAGATCTTCAAGGTTCCCCCACCCCAGCGTTCTATATAGCCAGCATAGAAAAACATCTCGGCGATTCTGCGATTGCGGGGAATGGACTCATGTACGCTCTTCAGCTTTTCAGGATCGAGTGGCTCAGGAAGTTTGCCCGGATTCCAAACCACAACTTTATCATCATAAACCCTCACTTGACTAAGAGAACTGCTGAGGTAATCTCTGTGACAAACAGCATTTATCACTGCTTCTCTTAAGGCATCCAGAGGGAACTCCCAGATGACCTTCCGTTGTGGCTCGCCGGTGAACTCAAACCTCGTCTGAAGCCTATCTCGAAAGTATAGCATTGCCCCCTCCACATGCTCAAAAAGAGTCCCTTCAATCTCCTTATCATCAACAATTAGGGTTTCAGATTTGAATCTTCCCATCTTGAGAATGGCCTGCGGATAAAACCTCTGTGGACGGTCACCGAAAAGGAGAATCGCTGCTCTTGTGGGTTTCCCCTCCTGGATCAGCCCAAGTTTCACCAAAACCTTTAACGGCTCCTCCTCTTCCGGAATAGGTCTTCGCCCAATACGATTGGCGAGTTCAATAAATCTCTTAATCTTTTCGGGATCAAGATCATCAATGCTCGCTCGGATTTCAGGAAGCTCATCCCAAGTGACACCTCTGCCTTGTAAAACCAAGCGAGTGATCTCTTCAACACTCATTTCCCAATTTGTGCTTCCTACACGTTTATAAGGTCTTCCACGATAAAGAACGGGCCTGATATGGCTTTCTGCCACAGAGATAACGACCAGGGTTTTGCCTTCATACTTGGTGGATTTAAGGGACGGCTGAACCCCTGTGCCTTGAACGACTTGATTCGCCCAATCCCGCAGAGTTTCCCTGCCGATGACAACACCCTGAATCCTCCCCTGACGGCTAACTCCGATAACAATTAACCCCCCTTTGGTATTGGCAAAGGCAGAGACTGTCTCCAGCGTTTCCTTATCGAATGACCTCTTAAATTCAACGGTTTCTGATTCCCCTTCCGCCAAAATTTCTAACACTTTCTTCTCATTCATTTTGCCCTTCCAGCAAACCCTGGAGATCCTCCAATATCTCCATAATAGCCTGCTCCTTCTCCAGCACACTTGCTACCAGTTCCTTAGGGGGGCGATGCTTGTGCACATCCTTGCGGTTGGGATTTTTAGCCGTCAGATCGTAGCCATTTTTGATAACCTCTTCTGCGGGAACAGTCCAGGAACTCTCGGAAACCGCACGGTTCTTCCACTTCTCAAAGGCATCCTCCAGGTGCTCTTCTTTGATAGGGTGGGCTTTGGTATATTTCATCCCTGGTGGTGCGCTCAGTTCATAATACCAGATCTCTTTGGTAGGGCCAGGACGCTCGAAGAAGAGGAGATTTGTCTTAGGACCCTGGCCCGAGGAGGTAACATTGGCAAAAACACCTGAGGGAAGGCTGACAATGGTATGAAGGTTATAGCTCTCCAGCAACTCCCTCTTTACCGCGGCAAAGGCATCCCCTCTGAACAAGACCCCTTCGGGGAGGACAATGCCACACCGTCCTATGACTCTCAGTTTCTTCATTACATATTGCAGGGCCAGAAGTTCCGTGGCCCGGGATTGGATGGGGTAATTCTTCTGGATGTGTTTACCTTCCTTCCCTCCAAAGGGAGGATTGGTGAGGATCACCTGAAAGCGTTGGGATTCAGGGATATTGCGAATATTTTCCTCAAGGGTATTTCGCCGCACGATGTTTGGCGTGAAAAGTTCGTGAAGGATCATATTCATCATCCCCAACAAATAGGGGAGGGGTTTCTTCTCCTGACCGTAGAAGGTATTCCGCTGCAGGGACTCAAAATCTTTTAGAGTCAATTCACGTGATCCCCTCATCCGTTGATATGCCTCAACCAGGAATCCACCTGAGCCACAGAAGGGATCAAAGACCGTCTCACCGATCTGGGAATTTACTATTTTCACCATAAAGCGAATGATAGGCCTTGGAGTGTAAAACTCACCGGCAACGCCGCCTTCCCTGCCCATCCGCAGGAGGAGATCTTCATAAACCTGAGAGATGATGTGAGTGTCCTCCACCTGCTGAAAATCAACCTGATCAATAATTTCGATGACATCTTTGAGGTTATAGGGAGACTTCATTCGATTATAGCGGATCTCCTTAAAGATGGTAGCAATTATCTCCTTTTCCGTAGTCCCATGAAGTCCTCTCAGGTAGGGGAAGAGCTGGTTATTGATAAAGCCAATAAGTTCCTCGCCTACCCAATCCCTCTTTGTCCAGAGAGACCAGCGATATTCCTTCTCCA
>DAOVCL010000059.1 GCA_030670005.1 Candidatus Zixiibacteriota bacterium
AACTGCCTGGAGATTGATTTCATTATCAGCAATACACGCGCCTATGTGCCCCTGTCTCAAGCTGGGCTGGAGGGGCTGAGGAGGCCGATAAACCTCGAAGAGATTGGACTGATGAGGGGAACCCTCCTCTCACCGGCTGCAGAGCTTGAGGGAGACTGGAAGAGCAGAGCCAAATATCTGCGAGATAAGCTCTGCCAGGGGGACCCCTATCGCATCGCCGAGATAATCAGGGACCTCTATTCAGGGACAATTTTGGACAAGCTGACTGCTACGGAGAAGTCAATCTTGAATAAAGCCAAGCACCTTTTGGCCAGCGAGATGAGCTTGGTGGAGGAGATCACGCTTAATGAGGCAGTAGGGATAATAGAGGATACCATAGAGAACAAAGGTTAGGAGAGAGGATGTCCAGGGCGAGGAAGGCCAGAGCAAGGAGGAGGGAATCACAGATATTGGACAGTTATCTGAGGGATGTAAACACCATCCCCCTCCTATCTCCAGAGGACGAGGCTATTCTCTCCCAACAGATAAAGGATGGGAATCAAGAGGCCTTGCAGAAACTGGTAAAGGCAAACCTCAGGTTTGTGATTAGCGTGGCTAAGCAATACCAAAATCAGGGGATGCCTCTTCTCGATCTGATTAACGAGGGGAACATCGGTCTGATAGAGGCCGCCAAGAGATTTGATGCGATAAAGGGCTATAAGTTCATCTCCTATGCCGTCTGGTGGATAAGGCAGGCTATACTTAAGGCTCTGGCTGAACAATCCCGCATAGTCAGGCTTCCCTTAAACAGAATAAGTGAGCTCTGCAAGATCGTCAAACAATCCAGATATCTGGAACAGAGGCTACACAGGGTCCCTCAGATAAAGGAGGTGGTGGAAGGGCTGGGAATCGCTGAGGATGAGGCTACCGAGATCATTCAGATGTCGAGCCTTCCAGCGCCCTTAGATGCCCCCTTAGACAGGGGGGATGACCGGAGTCTCCTGCACATCTTGCCCAATGAGAAACAACCTCTTCCAGATAAGGAGACTATGGATAAAAGCTTAGTGAGGGAGTTAAAAAGGATATTGACAACCTTAGCCCCCAGAGAGGCGGAGATAATAAAGCTATACTACGGATTGGAAGGGAAGAGGCCTCATACCCTGGAGGAGATAGGCAGAAGGTTTGGGCTCTCTCGAGAGAGGGCAAGACAAATAAAGAAGAAAGCACTGATCAAGCTCAAGCACACCTCCCGTAGCAGTTCCCTACGACCATATATGAGTTAACCTGGAGGGAAGATGTTAGATGATGAGCTTCTACAGATTTTGGCCTGCCCAAAATGTAAGGGGGATCTTGAGTATGACCCACAAGGGGGTTGGCTCATCTGCCACCGCTGTAGGTTGAAATATCCTATCCGAGATGATATCCCTGTAATGCTTATAGATGAGGCCGAAGAGTTCTAAAACATGCAGGCTCCAGTCCGACTCACTTCTGCTCACCTGAAATATGTAATCCTCACCATTACCCTCCTTTTCTCCCTCATTCTTATGGGTCTAAATCAAAGGGAGAAACTCCAATTGGCCAAAGCTGGCTCCTTGGCCTTCATCCCCGCCCAGAGGCTACTCTTCTACCTGGTGAGGATGGGGGAGATCTATGAGGAAAACAGAAGGCTCCGCCTTGCGAACACCAGGCTCTCCCTGGAGGTGGAGAGGATGAGGGGTTTGAAGGAGGAGAACCAAAGGCTGCGCAGGATGCTGGAGTTCAGGGAGAGAGCTCCCCTCCAGTTGGTTCCCGCTGAGGTTGTAGGAAGGGGACCGGAGAGGGCAACCCATTCCTTAATCATAGATGGGGGGAAGGATGAGGGGATAAAAATGAATCAGCCAGTTATCTCCGCCGATGGCTTGGTAGGAAGGGTAATCAAGGTGATGGGAAAGAGGTCAACTGTGCTTCTCCTCTTGGATCCAGACTGTAAGGCCAGCTCCTTGGTGGAAAGGAGCAAGGTCTATTCCATAATGGAATGTGATGGAGGGAGATGCTATTTGAAGGGGGTCCCGCTTTATGCTGATGTCCAGGGGGGGGATGAGGTGGTCACCTCAGGGTGGGGAGAAATTTTCCCACCAGGGCTGAAACTGGGAACGGTGAAAAAGATCTCCAGCGCAAGAGCCGATCTCCTCAAGGGGGTGGAAGTGGAGCCGGCGGTTGATTTCACCAGTCTGAAGGAGGTATTCATACTCCAGGGAGAATCAGAATAATTATGTCCTTCAAGATCGTCAAGTATCTCCTCCTTTTCCTCCTGGCTACTATCCTTCAATCTACAGTGGTAGCTCTCTTCTCTATCCAAGGGATAAAACCAGATCTGATTCTCCTTCTTCTCTTCTACCTATCCCTCAAGGAAGGACCCTTATGGGGGACCATCTGGGGGTTTACCTTTGGTTTTGCCATTGACTCTACCTATGCCCCCTTCCAAATAGGAATTGGCTCCTTTAGCAAGGTCTGTTTCGGCTTCTTGGCGGGAAACTGGGGAGATAAGATCTACTTAGAGACACCCCATTCAAAGGGCCTTTTCCTCTTCTCCCTGGTCATCGCCCATGACATCTTGAGATATGGAATGGGAAAGATAGGCAACTCAGATCTTGCCTTCTGGTACCCCCTCCTTACCAAGTCCTTGCCCACGGCTGTCTATACAGCCATCCTGGGGGGGATTCTCTACTATCTCATCAAAAGACAGGCTGAGAGGGGATATATAATTGGCTCACCCAGGGGAAAAGAGGAAGCAGAGAGGGGAATCTAAGTACAGGGCCTCGATCTGGCTTCTGTTGGCCCTCTTCGGACTTCTCTCCCTGAGGCTTATCTGGCTGCAGGGAATCCAGTCCAAGAGGTATAGAAAGTGGGCTGAGGACAATCGGGTAAGAGCCCTCAGAATCCAGGCCCCCCGGGGCGAGATAAGGGACCGAGTGGGGAAGATCCTCGCCCAGGATCGCCCCTCCTATACGGTTTCCATTATCCCTTCTCAGTTTGATAAAAGCAAGAAGCCCAAGCTAGCCAAGCTTCTCTGCCTCGACTCTACCTTTATAGATAAAAAGATAGAGGAACCAGGGCTGCCATCTTTCGAACCGGTCAGGTTGAAGAGAGATGTTGACTTTCACACCATCTGTTGGCTTCAGGAACACGGGTTTTCTGGGGTGATTTACGAGCTGGAACCGAGGAGATTCTACTCATATGGAGAGGCAACTGTCCATCTATTGGGATATGTGGGCCAGCTCTCTCCTGGGGAGTATGAAAAGCTTAAGGCTTTAGGTTACAGGTATAATTCGGTTATAGGCCGATGCGGGTTGGAAAGGGAGTATGAGGACCTGCTCATGGGCCAGGATGGAGTCGAATATTGGGAGGTAACTGCCTATGGCAAGACGGTAGGAAGATTCGAGGACAAGCCTACCCAACCACCCCAGATAGGATCTGAGCTTGACCTGAGTCTGGACATCGAACTACAAGTGTGGATTAGGGATAACTTCCCTGACACCCTAAATGGATCAGTAGTAGCCATAGATCCCCGCAACGGAGAGGTACTGGCCCTCTACAGTTCCCCCTCATTTGACCCTAACCTCCTCTCCAAGGTAACCCAGGAGAGCACTTGGACAGCCATGAGGGATGATCCCCGCTTTCCCCTTCTCAACCGGGCCATCCAAGCAACCTATCCCCCGGGATCTATCCTAAAGCCTCTGGTGGCGGCAGCGGCACTTCAGGAGGGCTTGGTAAAGGAATCAACTAAACTTACCCCCTGTACGGGAGCCTTTAGGTATGGGAATAGGCTGTTTAGATGTTGGGAAGCCCATGGAAACTTGGATCTGAAGGAGGCCCTAATCCAATCCTGCGATACATACCACTACCAACTGGGAATTATGCTGGGGGTGGAGGGTCTATCAACATATGCCCTTAAGTCTGGGCTGGGAAAGAAGCAGGGCATCGACCTCCCAGGAGAGGTTCCGGGCCTTATCTCCACACCTCGATACCTCAATCAGAGGTATGGTAGGGGGAGGTGGACATCGGGCGTGGCCCTAAATCTGGCCATTGGACAGGGGGAAACCCTGGTTACTCCACTGCAGATGGCTGTAATCTTCTCCGCAATCGCCAATGGGGGCTATCTTTATACACCTTTCCTGGTCAAGGCGATAAAGGCACCAGATGGCTCCCTCAGGGAATTGAAGAGAGCCCATCCCCAAAGGTTCCCCTTCTCCCCATCTGTGCTGAAAGCCATCAGAGAGGCCATGGTTGGGGTGGTCAATGATGAGGAGGGAACGGGTCAGAGAGCTAAACTGAGGGACTTTGTAGTGGCCGGGAAGACGGGCACTGCCCAGAACCCCCATGGTTCTGATCATGCCTGGTTCGTGGGCTATGCGCCCGCTACCAACCCCAAGATAACGGTCGCCGTCCTGCTGGAGAATGGTGGACATGGCGGGGCAACTGCCGCTCCCTTAGCCGGTAGGGTCATCGGCTTCTACCTGGGGAAGAGGGGAAATGAAGGGATTTGACCTTAAAATCTTCCTTCCTGTCCTCCTCTTAGTAGGAATAGGCCTGGCTTTAATCCACAGCAGCACCATTCATCCTTCACTACCAGGGGAGGCATCCAAGTTTGCCATCAAGCAGATGATCTGGATTGGCATAGGCCTGATTCTCTTGGCGGCAACCTACACTATACCTCTCAGATTGCACCTTGCCTTCAGCTACCTCTACTACTTGGCAGTCCTACTCCTTCTGGTCTTCCTCCTGGCCAGAGGAGGAGGTCGCTGGATAGAATTGGGCCCATTCAACCTTCAGCCTTCGGAGCTGGCCAAACTGGCCCTCATCTTAGGGCTATCCCGTTACCTTTCCTCAGAGAGGGTAGACCTGTCCCACATCAAGGGATTTGCTCCACCTCTCCTTCTGGGAGTCCTACCTGTTTTACTCATTTTAAAACAGCCTGATCTGGGAACCTCGATCCTTCTGCTCATCCTCCCCCTACCTATGCTCTGGTGGGCAGGGATGGACCCCCGTCAACTCTTCTTTCTCTACTCTGTTAGTCTAAGCTTGATCTCCGCCTTCCATTGGCTGGCCTGGGGGATCTTCCTCACCTTTTTAATCATTCTCCTTCTACACTCCCCCCATTCCCTATTGGCCAAAACAGGCATTCTCTTGGCCAACCTATCGGTGGGGGTCATGACCCCCTTGATCTGGTCACACCTGCAGGAGTATCAGAGGCATAGGGTGATAGCCTTCCTTAATCCAGCCAGAGACCCCTTCCGCACCGGTTATCAGATCATCCAATCTAAGATAGCCATAGGCTCCGGCGGGATCTGGGGCAAGGGTTTTATGCAGGGGACCCAGGCCAAGCTCTTCTTCCTCCCTGCTCAGCATACGGACTTCATCTTTTCTGTAGCCGGCGAGGAGTTGGGGCTCTGGGGGTGCCTCCTCATCTTAGGCCTCTACATCGTCATTTTGCTGGAGTCACTAAAGATAGCCTATCGGGCCAAAAATCCCTTCTCCAGTCTGGTAGCGGTGGGGATTGGGACCATATTTCTCATCCAGATTGGGGTAAATGTAGGGATGACCCTGGGGGTGATGCCCGTCACTGGTCTCCCCCTTCCCTTCTTGAGCTATGGTGGCTCTGCCATGCTGGTGGATATGATTATGGTAGGACTGTTACTGGCCATCAACTCCAGGTGGAGGGAGTACTGATGCATCCCATCCTCTTTAAATTGGGGCCATTTGAGATAAGATCCTGGGGGGTTGCCTTCGCCATCTCCTGTGTGATGGGAACCTGGTTTGCCCAGCGGAGGGCCAGACACCAGGGGATAAACCCCAACCTAATAATGAACCTGGCCCTGATCATCATTGGATCCGCCCTAGTCGGCTCAAGGCTATTTTATGTGGTCTTCCATTGGGAGGAGTTCGCCCCCCACCCCTGGGACATAATCAGCCCCTATCAGAGCACCGGCCAGTGGGGAATTGGGGGGCTCTCTATGCTCGGGGGAATAATCCTCTCGGTTTTGGTCTCCCTCCTCTACCTACACCTTAAGGGAGAAAACATCTGGAAAGTTACCGACATTGTGGCTCCCTCATTTCCCCTGGGGATCTTTTTCACCCGCTTAGGCTGTTTTCTCAGTGGCTGTTGCTTCGGCAAGCCCTCATCCCTTCCCTTTGCGGTAACCTTCCCGACCCAAAGTCCAGCAGGCTTTGTCTATCCTCACTGCCCCCTCCACCCCACCCAGCTCTACTCCTCCCTTTATGGACTTGGGGGCTTTTTCTTCCTCCTCTACTTAAAAAGGTATAAGAGTTTTTCTGGATTTACCACTTGGCTTATGATTGGCTTTTATTGTCTGGCTCGTTTCCTGATTGATTTCCTGCGCTACTACGAGGAGAGTATGATCTTAACCAAAATAGGAGGGGTCTCCCTCTCTGTAAATCAGGGGGTCTGCTTGGTAACAATCCTAATAGCCGGGGTTGGCTGGAACCTCCTGCGTATCAGGGAAAGATGTGGATCGGCAAGAAGGTCATAGATTCACTCCTGGCCTTTTTCTTTCCCCGTTACTGCCTCCTCTGCGACTCCCCCCTAAGAGAAGACGAAAGGATAGTCTGTAAGAGCTGCTGGGCCAGGTTGGAGATAATCACCGATCGCTTCTGCCAGCGGTGTGGTTGCCCCTTGAGATCGGGGGAGACAATCTGTGACTCCTGTCTGAAGAGTGGATATTATTTTAGCTTTAATCGGTCCTTGGTGCCATTTGACCAGAGGTATCAGACCCTCATCCATAGCCTAAAGTACGAACGGATGACCAGCCTGGCAACAGGACTGGGGGAGAAGCTCCTTTTTCTCCTCAGGGGAGAACCAAGGTTTGTCTCTGCCCAGGGGATAGTTCCCGTCCCCCTCCATCCCACAAAGCTGAGGGAGAGGGGGTACAACCAGAGTCTGCTCCTTGCCCAGGAGGTCTCCAAGAGGCAAGGTCTCCCCCTTATTGATGATGGTCTTTTAAGGGTGAAGAGGACGAAGAGTCAGACCAAATTGACCCTCGAAGAGAGGGTGGAGAATGTAAGAGGGGCTTTTAAGGTGGTTTCAAGGGAAAAGATAGAGAGCAAAAGGCTCATCTTAGTGGACGATGTCTTTACTACCGGCTCCACCCTGAATAGTTGCGCTGAGACCTTAATGGAGGCGGGAGCCAGGGAGGTCTATGGCCTCACCTTAGCCATAGCTAAGAGATCTCTTTAGAGACCTAAGAGTGGTGGATCTCCAGGATGTCCCCATCCTTAACCTGATAGTCTGTGGGAATCATAATCCCTTCGGGTTTCCCCTCACCCCAAATACGGGCATATCTGAACTTGGCGGCCACTTCTTTGTGAATGGCCATGGCCACCTCGAGCACCGTTGTCCCCTGGGGGAAGACAAATGGCTGATCCATATCCGGCTTCTTCCCCGGAATCTTGCTATAGACCCTGACCAGGTTCAGGTTGAGGAAGATCCTCTCCGGTAGACCATCCATCCCCTCTCCCCTCAGGGCGGAGACAAAGAAAACAGGGATAGATTGGTCATAGGCCTCTTTGAGGAGTCTACCCTCTCCCTTATCCAAATCCACCTTGTTTCCCACCAGAAGGGAAGGCTTTGCTATTCTCATCCCTTCCAACTCCTGCAGGAGGTATCTCACCTGTTCAACCGCAGGCTCTCCCAGGTCGACTATCAGTAGGAGAAGATCCGATCCCCTGATTAGATCAAAAATCCAGGGCTCCCGATAGTCGGGACAGATGGGGGGGAGGTCAACAAGCTGGATCTGAATATCCTGATAGGGCATCATCCCCGGTTGGGGAAGCTGGGTGGTAAATGGGTAGGAGGCAACCTGGGGAGAAGCATTGGTAAGGGCAGCCAAAATTGATGATTTGCCGCTGTTTGGCTCTCCCACTAATGCTACCCTTGCCGCTCCCTCTGACTCTACCCGATAGGGGGCCGTCCTCCTGCCCGACCCTTTTCTGGATTGAAGCTGATCCCCTAACTTGGAGATTTTCCTCTTCAGGTCGGCCTGAAGTTTTTCTGTCCCCTTATGCTTGGGAATAATGGCCAGAAGCTCCTTAAGGAGAAGGAGTCTCTCCTCAGGCTCTTTGGCCTCCCTATACCTTTTCTCTAACTCAATGTATTGCGGGGGAAGGTTGGCAGGCATTTCATCACTCCACACACCTTTGGGCTAAAAGATCTCTCAGCTCATAGTTGTCCTGAGGAGCCCAGCCCAGGGAATCCCTCCATACCCTTGGGCTTTCCATACAGAGGTAGACAAATACCTCTGGGGCCCTTTCTTTTATCCAACCATAGACCTTCTGGAAAAGTTCAGTCCTTATCGGCCTGAAATACCTCAGTTTCCCATCCATCCCCCGAAAGAGCTCACCGCTGAGCAGATGGGATTGGGGGAACCTCTCCCGCAGTATCCCCTCCATTTGAGGGGGGAACCTCAGGGCCCCGAGGCTAATCCAGGCAATCATCTTTGGGTCTATAGCCTGAAAAAGGGAGTCCACCACCGACTTATACTTTTCTTCCCATCCAGGGTAGGCTATAAGAGGATCAAAATGGAATCCCAGCCTGTAGCCAGCCTCCTGGCATAGCCGGGCCGCCTCCAACCTCTCCTCTAAGGAGGGGGCACCCAACTCCTCAGTGGAGATGATCGATTCCGGACCTAAGGACCAGGAGACGATGGTCCTCCCCTCATGCTTGAGCTCCAGGAGGTTTTCCACCTCAATTGATTTGGTCTTCAGCTCCAAACAGGCATTGAAAAACATAGAGAAATAAGGGACTAGATCCTTGCTCAGTCCAGTTATATGGTCTAAACTCAAGCTGTCGGTAAGCTCACCCGTTCCTATGCGGTAGATAACCTCCTTGTTCCCATTTATCTCTCTATCCAGCTCGGAGAAGAGATCATCCAGGTTCACATATTGGACAAGAAAGGGGTTATTTAAATAGGCCTGAAGGATGCAGTAGCTACAGTCCAGATTGCAGTTTGTGGTCAGATCGAGGATCTGGTAGAGGCAGCAGATATAGTTCTTGGTCCCTGGACAGGGCTTGAGGAAATTCCCCTTCTGCAGTTGAAGAAGCATTACCCTCTTTCCCTCTCCAACGGGATCTTTGCGCTGATAGAAACTTCTCACCAGCTCCTGGGAACTGAATATTACCTTCTGGGGGATTCCTTTAAGTTTCCCTAAGATCCGGGAGGTAAGGGGATACCCCAGGGCCTCCTCCTCTATATAAACTTTAGAGGGTTGGAACTTCAAGGATCTAAATCTCCTTAAACCTGAAACCATCCAACTTGGGGAATATCGGCAACTCAGCTCTACCGCAGCAGAATCATCTTCCTGGTTCTCTCCACCTTTAACCTCTCACCTATCACCTCTAACCTATAGAAATAGACTCCACTGGAGACATCATTGCCTGAATTGTCCCTTCCATCCCACACAACCCGATAGTTGCCAGCAAGTTTTCCCCCATCCACCAGAGTCTTTACCTCCTGGCCAAGGATGTTGTAGATCTTAAGGCTGACCGCCGACGGCCGTCCGCCGTCCGCCGACAATTGGTATCGAATCACGGTTGTTGCATTAAAGGGATTAGGGTAGTTCTGCAGCAGAGTGTAGCCGGAGGGGGTAGAATGACAGACCCTGGTTTCCTTGACCTCTGTGGGCACCCCAAACCATCCCAGGATGTTGTTTAAAAGCCTTGTCCTGGACCCTAAGCTCTGAGAGGGGATGTTTGAAGTAATGGCCTCAAAGCCAAAACCAAAATAGACCAGCCGGTAGGAACCCTCATACCTTATGGCTGCAGGCTCAGGGGAGGGAAGATAGTTGAAAATAGTTGTGGCATCAGCTAAGGGGATGATGACATCAGGATGTCGTTGATTATCAGCACCCTCCCCCCCATAGATGCGGGCAAGGAAACTATCGGAAATGGGATCTCCATCAATACCTCCAATAGCCTTCTTTGCACTGTTATTTACATACCCACAGTGGAGATACCCGGTGTAGAAGGCCGA
>DAOVCL010000095.1 GCA_030670005.1 Candidatus Zixiibacteriota bacterium
CGTGTAGATTCGTTTATTCGTGTCATTTGTGTTCCAAAGTTTCTACTTTGACTATTCTTGAAGAAAAAACCAGCCTTAAGCTGGCTCTTTCCCTTCCTCCTCGATTAGGCGATAAAGGGTGCGGGCTCTCTTCCTGCTCACATTTCCCTGAGGAATCTCCAGTATCTCTGCTTCAACCCAGCGATCCCAAAATCTTATACTCACTATCTGGCCAGATTTAACCCTATCACCTGGCTTGGCTCTTCTCCCGTCCAAAAATACCAGGCCTTCATCACAGGCCCTCTTGGCCTCCGCCCTTCTCCCTATCAACCGACTTGAGGAGAGAAATTGGTCTATTCTCAATGGGTAAAACTGGCTAACCTTATGTCAATATAGGTCCGCTTCCGAGCCCGGATAAGCCATTGATTCAACCTGGTATTTGCCTTCTCCCGGTGAGCCATACCCTTTATCATCCCCCAATCCTGCTCCAGGCTAAGCTTTCTATTCTCCCTTCTGCCGGTTACCAGGATGAGGTGCACTCCATAGGAGGAGATCACCGGTTGGCTAACCTCTCCCACCTTCAAGTTATTAAGCGCATCCCTAAAGCTCTCCGTTAACTGATCCGGCTCAAACCAACCGAGGTCCCCTCCCCTGTCCCGGGAGCCCAGATCCTGCGAGTACTCCTTGGCCACCTGGGCAAAATCCTCACCACTTAAAATCCTCTGCCTCAGACTGTCTGCCTCGGCTTCAGCCCTTTCCCAATCCTGAGAGGATGGCCTCAGGGAGAAGAGGATATGACGGGCTTTAACCCTATCCCTCTTTCTCTCTTCTACCTGAATTATATGATAGCCAAACCTCGTTCGAACCAGATCGCTTATCTCCCCAACCTTAAGGGAGAAGGAAACTCGGTCGAATTCGGGGACCATATCCCCCCTGCCAAACCATCCCAACTCCCCCCCAGAGGAACCACTGGGATCATCAGAATACTCCCTGGCCAACTGAGCAAAATCCCCCCCTTCCCTCAACCTCTGTAAAACACTTTTGGCTCTCTCCAAGACCATAGTCTCTGTCTCGGGACTTGGCTCCACAGTCAAAAGGATGTGGCTAATCCTTAGCGCCTCTCTCTGGGAAGGGAGGCTATCCTGGTAATTTCGGTAAAAATCTCTTACCTCTCCATCGGAGATCTTCACCTGCGAGACGAGCTTGTCCATAAGCTTCTGCTTAAGGAGCTCACTTTTGACCTGAGAGCGATACCTCCTCTTCAGTTTCTCCAGGGTTAGGCCTTCCCTTTCCAATTCCTTCTGGAATTCCGCCGGCGAGGAGAATTGGCCCTCCACCTTTTTCAACTGTTCCTCCAAGGCCTGGTTCACCTCCTTAGGGGTTACCTCGAGGGTTTCCCTCTTCGCCTCTACCAGAAGAACTTTGTCATTCACCATCTCCTCTAAGACCTTCTCCCTCAACCTACTCACCTCTAAACTATCCTTCAGATCTACCCTGCCCTGCATGGCCAGAAGCTGAAGCTGGGATTCAAGCTCGGAGTAGAGGATAATCTCATCCCCCACCACCACCACTATCCCATCTATAAGCTGACCGGAACGGGAAGTTGAAGCCAAGATAGGCAGAGCACACAGAGAAAAGATCATTATTTTAGCGATTTTCCTGAACATCTCACTCCCTCTGGAAAAAGTTTAAGGCTTCCAGCACCAATGATGCTGATGGTTTACCCATCCCAACTGGGAAGGCTCCTATACTACAATTTTGTGAGCTCTTGTTCTTTTGACAAAGTTTTTCGTAGCAACCGCAAAGTTCGCAGAGTAGGCGCAGAGAACGCAAAGAAGGAAGCGCACTTCGTGACCTATGCGTCTTCTTTGGGTTCTTTGCGGTTATTGTTTGCAGCTTTGCCGCGCTGCGTGGCATCAAGTTTCGTTGGATCCTCATTCTACAGTTTCTCGACAAAGCCAAGATTTTCCTAAAGACAGGAGCGTCAACTTTAAGTGCAAGTGCTGACCCGAACTAATCATAAAATCCTATGTGCAGTTGGTAGCTGAGCGGTTACCCCCATCGATTTGGCCAATGACCTTGGGATAGCAATCAAACCCTTATCTATACGGCTTTGGGTTATTCTAATAGCAGAATAATTGTAAAGGACCCTGCTATCAGCCTCAACGATTTGAGTGCCCCTCAATTCCATTTATGTGCTCAACTTCTCATCTACCGAAACCAAAATCCAGTCCTGTCCCCACCACATTACCACAGTAAGGACAGATAACAGATTGCTCTGGATCTGTGGTAAGGCTATGCCTGGCGGTGCCCTCCCTGTACCCCAATCCATCCCAAGACCATTCCTCGGTCATCAGAGCTGTAAACCATATCCTATCAAGGACTTCACCGCAATGGAGACACTTTTTCATTCCCTTCCGCTCAGTCATTTAATTTACACCTCTTGGATTTGCTTACAATGTGCGAACCTTAATATACCTCTCCCCGCGAATTTTGTCCAGAACTCTTCTCAGTGCTACTCGCCTGAAAGACTCATATGATTCCATGCATGGGCTTAGATCGCCCAATGATTGAGTGGTCAGATACCCTGATCTGACTGTCGCAGAAGAGGGGTTCTGCCACCTCGCTTCGGGAGCGGAGTTATCCACAACATTCAAGCTTGTAATATGCTCCAGATTAAGGGTATGCAGCAAAATACCCCGACATTACCCAACTTGATTTGACATCTTCCCCTCCCAGCTCTTGAACTTTCCAATTCCGCCTGATGAAACAGATGCGGCAGTCGTTTTTTAATCTTCCCTACGAGTTTGTCATCTTCAAATATTTTCTCTAAGTGACTTGACATACTGCATTGCTCCATTGTTTATATAGTGAAGAGGCAGATAAGTGAAGTTCTAAGGGGCTAAGTGACACCACCTTTTAGCCCACTGGTTTATATAAGCTCTTAAGTTTGGTTACACCCCAACTTCGCAAGGCGTGACCAGCGTCATTTAGCCTATCGTCAGGCGATTTACGACAGCGACACAATGAAATGAAACTGCCCAATAGGACATCAGAATATACTTTACTTGATCGCCGTAATCATAGGATTCACACTTATGGGCGCAGCCATCTGCACAACGATTTTCACAAGTGGTCGCAAAATCGAATCAATGGCATCGATATCTCTTGGACGATCTTCGTCTGAGTACTGGGCGAACAATTGTTCCGCAAACCATGCCCCACTATGTGAAGGAACTACCTCTCGAAAACCAACCTCCTTCAACCAGGATACAAAGGTTTTTCCAGATGGATGAGTGAGTGAACAGAGAAGTGTTTCGGTAATAGTCGAACAGACCTTTTCTAAAAGTGGAATGGTGATTAAATCAAAGGAAAGAGAATCCCCATTTTCTGAAAAAAACTTAATTATTTCCTCACGGGACATCGAAAGGGCAATCTTATACATTCTTGCGAACTCTTGATCAATGTGACGATCATATAGAGTGAGCCGACACATATGATCATCGATCTTATCGAGGTGAGCTTCTCGCTCTTGACCATTGCGATACCTACCCAGATCTTCATATCCTATCCTCAGATGTCCTCCCGATCTCAAGACCCGATAAAGCTCCTGCAAGGTGACTTTTGGATCTGGTGTCTGTTCTATAGAAGATGCAGCCATTACTCCATCGAAACTATTGTCCTGAAATGGCAAGAGGGTTCCTGGTTCAACATAGATAAATTTTACATTTGAAATACCCATATGTTTGGCGTTTTCAGTGCATATCTCAACCCGATGAGGGGATCCATCAACTCCCACAACTTCGTCAACAAAAGGTGCTACGATCAAAGATGGCCACCCATCGCCAGGGCCAAAATCCAGTAATTTTTTTCCTTCCCCCTCTGTGGAAAAAAGGTAGTCGAAAAGTGATCCCCGATCTCGCCAATGTGATCTTTTGCTTGCATCGAATGGTCGATATATAATTGGCAAAGAGTAATCTGACTGAGAGTCCATTTCATCATAAAAAAACTCTACCGAATTACATACTTTCGGCTTTAACTCTCGCTCAATCCATTTAAATATATCCATAACTTAATAGGATAGGAATTCCCATTTTCAGACGGATAAACAACCTCACTCATTAAACACCGAAAGCCACTGAAATATCAAGAGATTCCAAGGAAGAATGTGTATTATAATTTTTCGGTAGTTCCGGTGTCATTCGGTGTTCCCCTTGTATAATTTGGGATAAAAATCCCGTTCAACCTGTCAAAAAGTCCTGCTACAGGGGGCAAAGTTTACCACTTCAGTGTTTATCTAATTGTCATTTGGAAGACACCATTCCGAGTCTGTTCTCGACCAGGCAATCACATCAGGATGAACTGAGATAATTGAATTCGGAAGTTAGGGAGTCGTCTCATCCCACTGGGGAAGAAAGCAAATTCTCAAATCACCCCCTACCATTCTAATATGGGTCCCTAAGTTTGCCCACCTTTGAGCTATCACTAACCGAAAAGGTTGTGTCGGCTAACCCTGCCGAGGCCAGAAGGGAGTAGTTTATCTCCACCTCAAACTCCCCCTTAAGCTTTCTGAGAAGCTCTTTAAGACCTTCCCTACCCTGAAGAACGGAGAGCCGGTTGAGAAGTTCCCCCTTTACTAAGGCAAAATCCCTCACCGTTCCCTTCTTCTTGCGGTCGGTAACCAGGAGTATATGATAACCATCGTCCCCTTTAATGGGCTGGGATATGTTTCCCAGAGGAGTGGAAAAGATAGCCTTAGTCAAGTAAGGAGGAAGGTTATCTCTGGTTAAGTAGCCAATATCACCCCCCTTCGTGGCCGAGGGGGCTAAGGAATATTTGGCCGCTAATTCAGCGAATCCCTCACCCTTCCTTAACCTTCCGATTATCTTCTTTGCCTCTTTAAGACTTGGCACAAGTATCTCACTTGCTCTTACCTCATCCTCCTGTCTGGTGAACTCCTCCGGATGGGCACGATAATAGCTAAAGGTCTCTTCCTCCCCTCCTCCTTTAATCTCCCTATCAAGCAACTCGGCGATGAGAATTCCCTTAGTGGCTTCCTCTATCCTCTTTCTAACCCCATCATCTTTATCCAGTTCCCTCCTCAAGGCCTCCTGATAGAGCATCTGGGAGTCAACCCACCTCTCCACCCAACCTTCCACCTCCTCCCAGGAGAGCTTCCCTTCGTAAGAGGAGGGAAGCCTTTCCTTGAGCTCCTCTAAGGTAAGAATGGAATCATTAACCTTAGCTATGTTTGGTCTCTCCTCTCGGCAGCCAAAAAGGAGAAGGACCAGAAAAAGAGGTGTAAGAAAAACGACCTTATGCAACATTCCCTCCTCTATCAAGAATGGGCAACTTATTGATGTTCAAAACATTACAGGTAACCTTGCGGGGGCTCCGATCTATCGGGATCCGCTCCCCTCAGAGGGTTGGACTATTACTCCTGAGTCTCCCCCGATATAACGAGCCCCATGGATTAGAACTTAGCTCCCTTCGGTCGCTAACTTCTCCATAGGGGCTCTCGCCCCTCTGGCGCTCCGCAATCCTCCGCTCGCTCGGATTGCTCCACTGTCACCCTTGAAGAGGGCATACCCCCTTCAAACTACCCCCGATATTTCGGAATTTCTTAGAAATTCCGAAATGTATAGTTACCTATGATAATTGGTAGTTGACTGCAAGGCCAGGAATTACCCCCTAAAAAGATAAGGCCGGGGAAATCCCTGGCCTTATCCCGTAATATAAGCTTACTATACTATCCCTTGGCTTTGACCGTGGATTCCAAGAGCTTCTCATCGATGATTATCTTCACCTTTTCCCTCATATTTTCCAGCCAGTCAGCCTTTACCTTCTTCCTCTTCTCCGCCAGGGCCAGGTTCTTGGCCTTCTCTTGCACCTCCTCCAAGGGCTGAAGACTCTCTTCCTTTTTTCCTATAAGCTTGATTATCGACCAATTATTCCCTTTGGTCTTTATTGGCCCGGCAAGCTTGCCTTTCTTCAAATTCCAAGCGGCCTTGAATAGCTCCGGATAACGCCTCTCCTCGAAGTAACCCATCTCCCCACCCTTCTTGGCAGCCCACTTGCGGAGTGACTTTTCCTTGGCCAGCTTTTTGAAGCTGGCTCCCCGTTTGATCCTCTTCAGCAGCTTCTCCGCCTCTTCCTTGGTCTTCACTTGTATCTCCTTTACATTCACTTGGGCGGCGACCTTAAACCGGTCCTGGTGCGATTGATAACACTCCTTAATCTCCTCATCGGATACGGTAACATCCTTGGGGAGAACCTCCCTTTGCATCTTGGTGAGAAGTATCTTCTCCTCGGACTCCTTGAGTGCCTTTTTGAACTCCTTGGCAGACTCAATCCCCTCCCTTTTGGCCGCATCAGCCAACAGGTCTTGCATCAGGGCCCCCTCGACGAAGTTCTTTACATCCTCTTCCTTTTCGAACTTGAGACGTCTGAAGGGCCCGGTCTTAGCCAACTCATCTGCAAATCTACCCAGAGTCCACTCCCCACCTTTATACTCCAAAAGAACAATTTTCTTCTCCTTGTCTGTAAACTCGATTTTGCCTTTTGTCTCTTTAGCCTTGGAGATCACCAGTTTCAGAGCCTTGGGGGCAAAATTCAAATTTGCCCTCTTTTTCAGTTGATCCATATACCCCTCTACCCTCTCCTTCTCCCTGCTCCCCTTGAGCTGAGACTCTATCTGGGGTTTCATCTTGTCAAATGGCTCCCTTTTGGCCTCCCTTTTCTCCTCCACCTTGATGATGTGCCAACCAAATCGGCTCTTCACTGGTGAAGAAATCTCTCCGGGCTTAAGCCTAAAGGCAACTTCCTGGAAAGGTCCAACCATTCTTCCCCACTTAAAGAACCCCAGATCCCCACCCTTGTCCTTGGTCGATGGATCTGTGGATTTCTCCTTGGCCAGTTGGGCGAAATCTGCCCCCTTGTCCAGCTCCTCCTTGATCTTCTTCGCCTCCTCCTCGGTCTTAACCAGGATATGACGAGCCCTCACCTCAAACTCCAGTTTGTCATAATGTCTCTTCACATCGGCATTGCTAACCTTTACCTTGTCCCTTATCTCCTTCTCGTAGAGGACCCGCAGGAGGAGCCTTGACTTGCCTTCCTCCAACTGCTTCTTTACCTCCGGTGACTCATTTAGCTTCTGCTCATAGGCTCCGATGATCATCAGCTTATCATCTATGATCAGATCTAATGTCTTCCTCCTGATCTCTAACTCCTGCTGGGGAGAGGAAAACTTCTGCTGCAACCCCCTCTCCCACCTCTGCTCAAACTCGCTCAGGGTAACCTGATGGTCTCCTACCCGAGCTAAGATCTTCTCATCCCTCTTCCCACACCCACCCAGGGCCAGAATAAGGCCCAGAAGAATCAGAGAAGAATACCTTTTCACCTCTTGCTCCTTTCCTTAAAGGTTTACTTGGTGAATATATATGGTCACTTCCATCTTTGCAAGATATTTTTTGCCTTTTCTATCCACTTTTTCCCATCCACCTCATTTAGGGGAGAATTTATCTCCAATCTTTCCCCCTGGCTAAACTCCACCGGGAGGGGCAACCTGAGAAGTTCCTTCATCTCCTCCTGGGAGGGGATAACGCCTTTCTCATAGGAGAAAACGAGCTTTCCCTCCCTGAGCCAAACCTGGGAAATTCCCTTCTTCCCAGCTAAAAGGGCCACCTCAACTCTGTCAAAAAGGTATCCTGTCCCCTGCGGGAGTTTCCCATACCTGTCCTCAGT
>DAOVCL010000039.1 GCA_030670005.1 Candidatus Zixiibacteriota bacterium
CTCATTCCCCTAAACGAGGAGGCAGTGCAAAAGGGGATAGATTGGGTGAAGGGTTAAACCTTCCGGGGCGATACCTGCTGGTATCGCCCCTTTTTTTTACTCCCAAAAGTGGAGGTGGGCCTTCAGCCTCCACACAAAGCCACGGGAGAAATATGGGAACTTCTACTCTATCGGTCCTCGCCATGACAGAATGCTGTAAAGCTTTCAACTGAACGCTCTACTGGTACTAAAAGTCAACCAAATATGGCCATGACTTTACAATACAAAACCGCCAGAGTTGACTCTCTGGCGGTTTTGTATTCAAGGCTGCTATCGGCCTCAAGGCTACTTCAAAAGCACCATCTTACGAGTAGCGATAAAACTACCGGCAGTAATCCGACAGAAATAAATACCAGAAGGAACCCCCAGAGCCTTCCAACTTGCCGTATGATGCCCAGCCCTTACCTTCCCTTTAACCAGATCAGCCACTTTCTGCCCAAAGATGTTGTAGACCGTCAAACTTACACTAACATTCTCTGGCAAATCAAAGCTAATTTCAGTAGTTGAGTTGAACGGATTGGGATAATTCTGCAAAAGGGAAAAATCTTGCGGAATCGGCCTGGGCTCCTTTTCTCTATCATCCTCTACCCCGACCCAGGTATGTTCGATAGTGGCCTTAGCATCAACCAGGCCATACCCGGTTTGGGGATCCGGACCAGGTGGGTCTATATCCTTTGCCCAATCTACAAGAGTGCTATAAACCTCATCACTTGGTAAATGATAGCCCACATCTTTTGAATACATTAAAGCCACTATACCCGATACTATAGGACAAGCAAAGGACGTACCGGAAACATTACGATACCCATTCCAAAGAGTTGTTGTTTTAATATTGTCACCTGGAGCCATCACATCTAACCAATTCACATCCTTACCATAATTACTCCAGAAGGTTCGCCATCCCTGTTCATCAGTTGCTCCGACAGAAAGAACATGCCCGTATAGCTGGGGATAGGCATCCCAAGGGATAGAATGTTGGGCATTTCCGGCACTGGTTATAATAGGGACATTGTTGTTATAAGCATACCAACAAGCCTGCTCCAAAAACGGGAGGTGGGTAGAAGTATCGGCAATAAAATAGCTGGCACTGATATTGATGCAGTGGACACCTTCATCCACACACTTTCGGATCTGCTGCGCCATATCAGAAGCCCACATATCCTTGGCCCAATTATCATATCTCAGAGCAAGAATATTAGCGTCCCATCCCATACCAGCAATGCCTTCCCCATTGTCTGTATTGGCCGCTGCTACACCAGCAACCCAAGTCCCATGACCATCAGAGTGGGTACCATCACTTTCTTCATCAAACTTCCCTGTAAGGTCAATATGACCCGTATCCACGCCAGTTCTTTCGATTATACCGATAACTATACCAGCCCCTAAACTACCTTCATTATAGGCTATTTCCCAGCCACCTGGAGCGTCAACCCCATGAGCTCCATTTAGACCCCACTGCTCACCCTGGACATACAAGGGATCATTAGGATCCTTACCATCGTCCTCTCCAGACAAATCAGGAGAAGCAGAAAACACACCAGGTAAGGCCCTAAACTCCTCTGCAATCTCAGGAACATCAAAAAACATGTCACCCAACCCGAACAAAAGCAAATAAAACCCTGTGAGGTCTGGCGGTCCAAACGCACCTGGGAAAAGCTGCTCAACAATTTGAACATAAATACTATCACATAAGGTAGCTACTTCACCAGAAGCCACCACACTATCCCAAGGGGCTCTTGCCTGTCCCTCTGGGAGTATAAACATTCCTGGCTCGACTTCTACAATAAGCCGATACAATTCATCTGCCGAAGCTGATAGAGAACCCAAAAGAATCACTAGGAAAAGCAAAGATGAAATCAACCGTCTCACAACGCACCTCCTTTAAAAATGCTACTAAAAAAAGATCTCCACTGCCCTTAATTTCTTCTAATACCACCTCCTTTCCTCTATGGGGTTAACTGCCTCTTACCACTCCCATCAGCTTTCATTAGCCATAACTTCCCTCCTTTTTTACATTCACTGTAAGCAATCCATTTCCCATCAGGAGACCAATCTGGCCTCAATCCTCCCTTCTCAGTTAGCCTCTGAGGAATAGGATACCCTTCTTGATCCACCACCTCCAAATCAATTACCCAAATTTGAACATAAGGCCAAGTATAAGAATCAAAAACTATTTTAGCACCTTGCCAAGAGGGGTTGCGGACTGTCTGGTTATGATATTGGATGCCATCAAAAGGGGCAAAAGTAAGTTGGACGACCACACCTGTATCATCTTTTGAAACAATAAAAATTTCCTCCTCTCCCCCTACACCCCAACCGGCATAAGCTATCTGCATTCCATCCGACGACCAATAGGGCATACCTCCAGCTATTCCCAAATCTTTTAGACCTGTCCCATCACTTTTAATCGTTTTAAGACGAAACCCCTTACGTGTATGCGAATGGAAAATAATCTCATCAGCAATGGGACTCCACATAGGGGAATAGTTCTGATCCTCAAAAGTCAACTGACGAAGATTTTCGCCAGTAGTATCACATACCCAAATCTGATCATATTTACAAAAGGCAATCCTCTCTCCATTGGGAGACCAACTTGGATGTCTCCCCTCAAAAAGATATCTTGCACAACGACCTCTCCCTTTTTTATCAACATTGATTAACCATATCTGATAATCCCAGTCACAATGCGTATAAGCAACAATCTTACCATCTGGCGAAAAGCACGCATCTCTATCAATCGGAACTGGAGGTTGGTCTTCAGGCACCTCTCCGGGCCCCTCAGGAGCCGGATCCACCGACCCTTTTTTTCCGCAACCGGAACAGCTAAAACTGAAAACGAAAAAGATAGCAAGGACGGTCACAAAAAAGGCTGACTTCATCATTACCTCCTTTCAACCTTTGCCCCAAACAAAAAGGGGCACATATCATTATCGGCAACTCCTGAGTAAATCCGATAAGACTGCCACCCCTTGGCCGAGACAAGCTCGGCACCGGTAGCAGCCTTTTCCTTCAACAGGCAAAATATAATCAAACTCCTAACCCTTGTCAAGAGGAAAATAATACTTTTTGTAATTTTTTTTGGGTGAATAAGAATACTTATCGGCTCTTCTCATTTCCAACAAAATTTGTTATAAATTTACTGTGAGGATAAAATGAATGAGTTAAGAAAGGCATTCGGAGATAGGATAAGAAATTTAAGAAAATCTCGGGGGTTTTCACAGGAATCCTTTGCAGAAAAAGCAGATTTACATCCAACCTATATTGGTGGGGTTGAAAGAGGTGAACGTAATCTTTCTTTAAACAGCATTGAGAAAATAGCCAATGCTCTTGAGATTTCCTTAAGCGAACTTTTTAATTTTCATACCACAGAAAAGCCCACGACCGAAGATGAACTGCTTACAGGTGAAATCCTTGGACTTGTTAGAGACTTAGAGCCAAAATCTAAACGTCTGGTTACAAAAGTCTTAAAATCTCTCGTAAAAGAGCTGAAAAATTATTAGCCCAAATTATCCACAAAACCTCTTAGATAATCACCCTCCTTAAAGGTGCAAGGACATCTCGGGCAACCCAAAGTTAAGGACGTAGTGTTACCCTTTGGAACAGATGTGAAACAAATTGGAGGTGGGCCTTTAGCCTCCGCACAAAGCCACGGGAAATACGGAAACCTCCAGCCCACCATAAATGTTAAATTAAGAATTAAGAATGAAAGAAACTACTGGCCGTCCCCTGCCGAGCCGTCAGGTGCCCTCACCTGAGGGCAGGGGTGGCAGAATCTGAGTTCTGCCACCTCGCTTCAAACAGGATTTTTTGTGGTTATTCCTGCTAATCCATCTGTTTTCTTAAGAAGGTGGGGACCTCCAGATCATCTGGGCTGAATGAGCCGAAGGACTTCTTTTTTAACTCCTCTTCTTCCTGGGTGCTCTTTCTTCTTCTTATGTAGGTTGGCCTCTCCATATAGTTGAGCTTGGGGCTATGGAAATCCACCACCTTAGGCTCCTGTTTGGCAGGGAAGTGGACTTGATTCAACCCGGTGGCGATGACCGTCACCCTCACCTCCTCGGTGACATCCTCCTCTATGACTGCCCCGAATATTATGTTGGCCTCGGGTCCGGCCGCCTCGTGAACAACCGAGGTGGCCTCACTCACCTCGTTTAGGGAGAGGTCCAAACCTCCGGTTATGTTTATGAGCAACCCCTTGGCTCCAGAGATGGAGGCCTCATCCAGGAGAGGGCAGGAGATGGCTGCCTGGGCTGCCTCCCTTGACCTTCCTTCTCCACTACCCGAGCCTGTCCCCATCAAGGCATCTCCCATCTCAGACATTACCGTCTTTATATCGGCGAAGTCAAGGTTGATGAGGCCAGGAACAATGATCAGATCGGAGATCCCCTTGGTGGCGTGGAGGAGGACCTCATCAGCGAGCTTGAAGGCATCCAGAAGGGATGTCTCCTTGGATACTAAGGTGATGAGCCTCTGATTGGGGATAACTATCAGGGTGTCCACCTTCTCCTTCAACTCCTCAATTCCCCTTTCTGCCCTCTCCATTCTCTTCTTCCCCTCGAAATGGAATGGTTTGGTTACCACCCCCACTGTGAGAGATCCCAACTGCTTGGATATTTCCGCGATGATAGGACTGGCCCCAGTTCCAGTTCCTCCCCCCATGCCTGCAGTGATAAAGACCATATCTGCCCCGGAGAGGGCTTCTTCCACCAGTTCCCTCTCCTCTTCAATGGCCTTTCTCCCTGTCTCTGGATCCGAGCCTGCCCCTAAGCCCTTGGTTAGTTTGGCCCCGAGCTGGATTCTCTGGGGGGCCTTTGTTCTCTCCAGAACCTGGAGATCTGTATTGGCGGTGATAAACTCCACCCCTTTCAGATCGGAATCTATCATCCTGTTTACAGCATTTCCTCCTGCCCCCCCCACTCCTATCACCTTCATCCTGGCCCCGTTGCTAACCTCTTCAGCCAATTTGAACTTCATCATCTTTCCTTCCCCCTCCTTTAAGTAATTTAGGTTTCAAAAATTTGTGACAGTTTACCACGGAATGGACCATTATCAATGGTCAATTAACAATTAGCAAGTTAAAATGAAATGAAGCCAGAAAATCCTGAGATGCCATTTTCCATTGATCATTGATCATTTCTTTGTCAGTCTGTGGTTATCGGTGGTGAACAATGATCAAAATTTATATATAAATTCCCTCTGAATCGAGCTAATCCTCAGAAGAAATCCTTAAACCAGCCTTTCATAATCCTCAGGATCTTTTCGAAGAATCCGTTATTGGTCAGGTGGGATCTTCTCCCTCCCTTTGGAGATTGAAGGGCATATTTTATCAGTCCCAAACCAGTGGCATGAATAGGGCTGGAGACCAGATCGATTAACCCTCCGGAGGTGATGGGAGTTCCCACCTTTGCTGGCATATCGAAGACCTGTTCGGCCAGTTCGGCTATCCCCTCCATCATTGAAGCCCCTCCGGTGAGGACCACTCCGGCAGCAAGGAGATCGGCAAAGTCGCTTCTTCTCATCTCCCTTAAGGCCAGCGTGAATATCTCCTCCACTCTGGGCTCTATTATCTGGGCCAATATCCTCCTGGAGACAGGTCTTGGCTCCCTTCCCCCCACTCCGGGCACCTTAATGGTTTCATCCGGTTCGACGATTGAGGGAAGGGCACAGCCAAAATTTACTTTAATCCTCTCAGCCTGCTCTAAGGGGGTCCTTAGTCCTATTGCTATATCCCTGGTGATGTTCTCTCCGCCCCAGCCAACGACTGCCGTGTGTCTTATGCAACCGTCATAGAAGATGGCTATGTCCGTCGTTCCGCCGCCGATATCCAGAAGGGCTACTCCCAGCTTCTTCTCATCCGGGGTGAGGACCGCATAGCTGGAGGCCAAAGGCTGGAGGACCAAATCATTAACCCTCAGGTCTGCCCTCCTTATGCTGCGGCAGATGTTCTGAGCAGATGTCACTGCCCCGGTTACTATATGCACCTCTACCTCTAATCTCACCCCCATCATTCCCACCGGATCCTTTATCCCTGGTTGGTCGTCAACCCAGAACTCCAAGGGGAGGACATGCAGGACCTCTCTATCCATAGGGATGGCCACTGCCTTGGCGGCATCTATTACCCTCTCCACATCCCTCTTGGTTACCTCCTTGTGGGGCTCAGAGATGGCTATCACCCCCCTGCTGTTTAAGCTTCTGATATGACCGCCGGCAATCCCGGCATATACGGAGCTTGGCTTGACCCCGGCCATTAGCTCAGCGTCCCTCACCGCCTTTGTGATGGATTCTACGGTCTTCTCCAGGTTTACCACCACCCCTTTCTTTAGCCCCTCAGAGGGGGTGGTGCCCACCCCGATCACATCAAACTCCCCCTCCCCGAGATCCTGGGCTATTATCGCCTCCACCTTTGTTGTTCCTATATCCAGGCCGACAACCGTTTCCTCTTCTTCCATTTATAGCTTTCTCCCTTTGCTTACCACCGCTTGACCTCTAAACCTGAGATCTATAAAACCTGGGTTATCCCCAGCATCCTTTAATAGGGCTAAAAGCCTCTTCAGATGGGAGGTCTTTTCCCCGAAGTTGCCCTCTCCTAACTCCACCCGACATCCATCCTGTAGCCAGAGGGTAATCCCCTTTTCCCACCTTATCTGGGATACCATATCCAAGAGGGTGGGGTCTTCCCGCTTCATCCGGAGGGCAAGCTCCTCTGCGTATCTTTCTCCCAGGTCGTCTGTCCCGCTGAGGATGGGGAGATCAAGGGGAGAATGGGGATCGATTGTGAAGCCATCACCTTGCACCAGAAGCCTCCCACCCCTGTTCACCAGAAAGAGGGGTTCTTGCTCCTCTACCCTGATCTCTATCAGATGGGGAGGCCTTTTTACTATCTTTGCCCTCTCCACAATTGGGTTGGCCTCCAATTGGTTATCTATCTGGGAGGCCTTAAATCTGAAGATATTCTGCCCTTCGGCAGGCTTGGCAAGCTGGAGGATCTCCTCTCGATCCAAGAGCCTGTTCCCCTTCACCGTGATCTGCTCTATGCGGAAGTAGGGAGATCTCAGCGCCCAATCCCTGAGGAGGAGGGCCAGAAGAAGGGAGAAGGAAAGGCCCAGGATAGAGAGTAAGAAAGATCCCCTCCCTCTCATTCCTCCCCTCCTACTATCTCTACCTCCAGCTCCAAGGTCAGCCCGAAGGCCTCCCTTACCCTCTCCCTGAGTTGGTCAATGAGAAGGAGAACCTGAGAGGCAGTTGCTCCTCCTAAGTTTACGATGAAATTGGCATGGATAGGGGAGACCATAACCTCTTCTACCCTCATCCCCTTTCCTCCCACCTCCTGGATAAGCTTCGCCGCGGGAGCTTGAGGGGGGTTCTTGAAGATGCAACCGGCGCTTCTTTGGGAGAGGGGCTGAGTTTTGGCCTTTAACTTCAGGTTCTCCCTCGCCTGTCTCTTGATCTCCTCCCTCTTCCCCTCCTTTAACCTGAGCCAGGTCCTTGTTATCAGTAGCCCATTCGGAAGGTTGGATGATCTGTAGCCAAATCCGAGTTCATCTCCCCCGAGCTCTAACCACTCTCCATTCAGGTTTATCCCTCTGATTTTCTGCACTAAGCTCCCCATCTCCCCTCCAAAGGCCCCGGCATTGGTCTTTATCATCCCTCCGATGCTCCCTGGGATGCCGGCGAAACACTCCATTCCCTGGAGGCCCTGATGGAGGCAGTAGTCGAGAACATCCTTTGCCTCTGTCCCGGCTCCCACCTCTATCCCCTCCGGGGCCCGGTGGATACCCTTAAGCCCATCGGTTAGCCTGATCACCATTCCCGGGAAGCCCGAGTCCTTTACCAGGAGATTTGTCCCCATCCCCAGCACCAGGATCCTCATCCCCTCCTGGCGGGCGAAGTCAAGGATGTTCTCCAAATCCTCCTCATCGGCCGGATGGGCCAAGAGTTTTGCCGGCCCCCCCAGGCCAAAGGAGGTGTAACTCGCCAGCGGTTCATCTAGGGAAACCTTCCCCTTCAGTAGTTTGGAGAGTTCCTCAAAGCTCATTGTTCACCTCTGACAGCCACGGACCAACCCAGTGCAGGGACGGATCCTTAGACCTGTCCTGAGGATCGAAAATAGAAATTGGAAAATCGAAATCCTTGAGCCGTTAGGTGCCCTCACCTGGCAGCAGGAGGAAGAGTCGGGGTTCTGCTTCCTCATTTTGATAAGGCCTTGAACACGAATTTCACGAATGGACGAATAACATAAATCCTAATTGACTCGGCCCTCAGCTTTCCCAATTTCCATTTTCTCATTTTCCTCTTTCGTCTCTCCCCTTTCGTCTTTCCGTGTTTCTTGTCTATTCGAGCAGATTCGTTTACTCGTGTCATTCGTGTTCTGAGAGGGCATTCGTGTTCCCTCTCCGATGAGAGGGTTGGGGATGATAACATCCCCAACGAGCAAAGGGGAGGGGGGATAGCCGTATTATATCGTCGCCCTCTGTCAATTTATTCTTAATTCTACATTCTACATTTTACATTTGAAGCTTCGCTGAAATTCCTGATCCCCGTGAACTGTTTTCATCCTAATAGCTCAAGGAGTTTTTCCCCCTCAACCCAGATGTCCCCGGCCCCCATAGTGACCACCATATCCCCCTTTCTGACCAGTCCGGCCAGGAAAGAGGGGAGATCCCCCTTTCGGGGGATCCAGTGGACGGCGGTATGGCCACACTCTTCTGCGGCCTGGGCCACCAGTTCCCCTGATACCCCTTCAATCGGTTCCTCCCGGGCCGGGTAGATCTCGGTGACCACCAGGATGTCCGAGGAGCTCAGGACCTTCCCGAAATGACGGCAGAAATCCCTGGTGCGAGTGTAGAGATGGGGCTGGAATACGGCCACTATCCTCCTCTTCCATCCGGATCTGGCCGCCCTCAGGGTGGCCTCTATCTCCGTGGGATGGTGAGCGTAGTCATCGACAACCATTACTCCCCCTCTCTCCCCCTTGATCTCAAACCTGCGATGGACCCCTCTAAACCCCTGGAGGGATGAGGCAATCTGGGGAAAGGGAATACCCAGCTCCAACCCCAGGGCAATAGCGGCCAGGGCATTCTTCACATTGTGTCCCCCGGGAACCCTGAGCTTCACCTCCCCCAGGGCCTTTTCCCCTTTGAGGACGACAAAGCGGCTCTCAGAGCCCTGGAAACGCAGGTTCTCCCCGCGTATATCCGCCCCCTTGTTCAGGCCATAGGTGATCAGTTCCCTCTCCACCCGGGGGATGATGGCCTGCAGGCTGGGCTCATCCAGACAGAGGATGACCGAACCGTAGAAGGGAACCCTGTTGGCAAACTCCACAAAGGCAGATTTCAGATCCCCAAAGCTGGTGTAACAGTCCATATGTTCAGCCTCTAAGGTGGTGATGATGGCGATCGTGGGGATGAGCTTGAGGAAGGAGCGATCGAACTCGTCGGCCTCGGTCACAAAGTAATCTCCCTTTCCCAGGAGGGCATTGGTGCCCAGGGTTACCACCTTTCCCCCCACCACGATGGTGGGGTCGAAGTTCCCTCCAGTCATTACCTCACCTACCATCGAGGTGGTGGTCGTCTTGCCGTGGGTGCCGGCGATGGCAATACCAAACTTCATCCTCATCAACTCGCCCAGCATCTCCGCCCTTCTGATCAGGGGTATCCTCAGTGAGCGGGCTGCCTGCACCTCGGGGTTTGACTCTTTTATGGCCGATGAGATGATGACCACATCTGCCCCTGTTACATTCTGCCTCCGATGTCGATAGTTTATCTTAGCTCCCAGCCCGGAGAGTCTCTCGGTGATAGGGGAGAGCTTCAGATCGGATCCCGTTACCTGGTATCCCATATTGAGTAGGATCTCGGCGATTCCGCTCATCCCGATCCCCCCAATACCTACCAGATGCAGCCTCCTCACCTTTCTGAAGGGCTTATTTAACATTGGCCAACCTCATAACGGAGTCCGCCAGGGTTTCGGCGGCTTGAGGCCTGCTCATCTGGGCCGAGGCAGCGGCCATCCTCCTCAGCCTCTTTTCATCTTGAATAAGCGGAATTGCCACCTCCACCAGGGCTTCGCCAGTTAGGCTCTCATCTTTTAGGATCAGGGCTGCTCCCCCTCTCCTTAGGATTTGAGCATTCAACCTCTGGTGCCCCCCCGTGGCGAAGGGATAGGGGATGAGAATTGATGGCTTTCCAAATAGAGTGAGCTCGGCAATGGTGGAGGCCCCCGCCCTGCTGATCACCAGGTCTGAGGCGGAATAGATCAAGCCCATATCCTCGAAGAAGGGTTCAACCTTGACCCCCAACCCCTTTGTTATCTCTGCCGCCCATTGGTGATCCCCCTTGCCTGTCTGCCAGATGAGGCCTATCCCTTCCCTCAAGAAAGTCTTTATGCTATCCCTGAGGGCCAGATTTAGGGAGTGGGCTCCCTGGCTTCCTCCTAAGAGTAATACTGCCCTTCCATTTCCTCCTAAACCCAATTGCTTACGAGCCTCAGCCTTCTCCCACTTCCTTAGCTTTCGCACCGGGTTCCCCGGCACGGTGATCAGTTTCCCCCTTATATAACCTCTCGATTCAGGGAAGCTCAAACAGACCTCTGCCGCAAGGGGGGCCAGCAGCCTGTTGGCCAGCCCGGGCAAGAGGTTCTGTTCCTGAAGGAGGATGGGAATTCTCTTGGCCTTGGCTGCCAGGATAAGGGGGAAGCTGACATATCCACCAGCTCCCACCACCACCTGAGGGCGGAAATCCCTAAGAAGGGAGAGAGACTCCAGGATCCCCTTCACCACGATGAGGGGAAGGATAAAAGTAGCCAAGGAGAAGCCCCTCTTGAGGGCAGATGAGTGAATTTTCCTTACCTGGAATCCCTTTCCGTTCAAGAGCTTAGTCTCCATCCCGCCCTTTCTTCCTACGAAGATGATCTCCACCCCCTTCTCCCGCAGGTTTTCTGCCAGGGCCAGGGCGGGAAATAGATGGCCTCCTGTTCCTCCGGCGGCGATTATCGTCCTCACCCCTCCTCCCAATGGGAACAGTTCACTGCTGGTCTACACAATTGGAACCACTGATGAACACAGATAAAATTCAAAAATATCCCTCTCTCTTTTAACAAAGTTTTCAGTGGTGCTTTCTCCCCAACCGTGACACGAAGTGGGTGAGAAAATCCGAAAATCGAATATCGAAATACGAAACAAATTCAAATATCAAATGTCCCAAAACAGTTATTCACCTTTCCGCTATGTAGGACCCAAACATTCATAAGTTTAGTTGCTACTTTCAAAGCAATACAGTTTGTCTGCAGCTTTGCCGCGCTGTGGTTTTCCCCATTTAAATCCGCGATGAAATATTACTCCCTGTCAAACCGGGGAAACCTCCCCCTCCTTCCCCTCTTGGATAGTTGGAGGATGATCCCGCTCCCCATCAGGCAGAAGAAGAGGGAGGAACCACCATAGCTGATAAAGGGAAGGGGAAGGCCAGTGGTGGGCAGCCTGCCACAGGCGACTCCTACATTGAGAATGAAGCCCAGGCCGATCATTCCCAGTAGCCCCAGGCCCAGGAATGAGCCATAGAGATCTGGGGCGCGCACTGAGGCACGCACCCCTCTGAGCAGGAAGAGGAAAAAAAGCAGGAAGACAGTTGCAATTCCCAGGAAGCCCATTTCCTCCCCTATGGAGGAGAGGATAAAGTCAGTGTGGGGTTGGGGAAGGAAGAAGAGCTTCGCCCTTCCCTCTCCTATTCCAGTGCCTAAAAGTCCACCAGAACCCAGGGAGATGAGTGACTGGTGGAGCTGATAGCCCAGCTTTCTGGTGTCCTCTAAGGGATGGAGAAAAGCCCAGATCCTGTCTGTCCTATAATCGGCCTTCTGGATGAAGTAGAAGAGGAGGGGTAGAGAAGAGAGGCCAATTGTGAGGAGATGTCGAAGCCTCGCTCCACCCAGAAAGAGCATTATACCAGCCAGACTGAGAAGTACGAAAGCTGTGCTGAAGTCAGGCTCTATTGCCACAAAGACAAAGGTTGTTCCCACCACTAAGAGGGGGGGGAGAATTCCTCGCCCGAACTTCCCTATTAGCTCCCTCTTTCTCTCCAGAAAATCCGCCAGGTAGAGAACGAT
>DAOVCL010000025.1 GCA_030670005.1 Candidatus Zixiibacteriota bacterium
AAGGGAAATTGGACATACTCATTAAAGACGCAGAGGAGCTTTTAACCCTGGACTCTGGCCTGAATGGCCCTCGCACGGGGAACCAGATGGAGGAACTGGGTCTAATCAAGAAGGGGGCTGTAGGGATAAAGGGGGGGGAGATCGTGGCTGTCGGGGCCACCGCCCAGGTGCTGAAAGAGACAGAGATTGACGAGAGGACCAAGATCATAGATGCCTCCGGAAAGGTAGTTACCCCTGGACTTGTGGACCCACACACCCATCTGGTCTTTGCCGGAACAAGGGAGGATGAATTTGAGGAGAGGATAAGGGGTAAATCCTATCAGGAGATAGAGGCCAGAGGTGGAGGGATCAGGGCCACAGTGGAAAAAGTTCGCCAATCTACCAGAGAGGAACTTGTGCAGCTTGCCCTTCCCCGATTGGAGAGGATGTTGAAGTATGGAACTACAACTGCTGAAGTCAAAAGCGGTTATGGATTAAATTTAAACGATGAGTTGAAGATTTTAGCAACCATAAGAGAGCTGAACCGCTTACAGCCGATAGAACTTATCCCCACATTCTTAGGGGCCCATCAAATCCCTGATGAGTTCAGGGAGAGGAGGACCGATTACATAGAACTTTTGACCAAAGAGATCATTCCTCGGGTAGCTGAAGAGAGATTGGCAAAATTCTGCGATGTCTTCTGTGAAGAGGGGGCTTTCACCTTAGAGGAGTCTAAGAGGATACTTTTAACAGGTAAAAGGTTCGGGTTGACCCCCAAAATACATGCCGATGAGCTTTCCCCTTATGGCGGAGCCGAGTTGGCCGCTGAAGTTGGCGCCATCAGCTCCGACCATCTGGTTTATACCTCCTTAGATGGAGTGAGAAGGATGGGGGAAACGGGGGTAATAGCAGTTCTGCTTCCAGGAACATCCTTCTTCCTGAATTCGGAGAGATATGCCCCAGCGAGAATGATGATCCAGGAGGGAGTGCCAGTTGCTCTGGCCACAGATTTCAATCCGGGAAGTTGTATGACCGAGTCAATGCCCCTTATTATAAATTTGACCTGTCTGAAGCTAAGGCTTACCCCAGCCGAGGCCATAGTGGCAGCAACTATAAATGCAGCCTATGCCATAGATAGGGGAGGGGAAATAGGAAGTCTCCAGAAGGCGAGGCTCGCCGATATTGTCATCTGGGGGTTCCCCAGCTATCGCATACTGCCTTACCATTTTGGAGTAAACCTTGCTGAGACAGTGATTAAAGCGGGGGAAATAGTGGTAGAAAAAGGTGAGGGAAAATGAGTAGAATATACGCTTTTCTTTTCCTCTTAGCTTTTATCGGGGGCTGTGGTTACTACTCCTTCTCCGGGTCTACCCTCCCTTCTCATATCAAGACGGTTGCCGTCCCCCTCTTTGAAAACCGGACAACCGAATATAGAATAGCGGATAGACTAACCGAAGAGATAATCAACGCTCTGGTGAGAGACAATACCCTCAAGGTAGTTCCGAAGGGAAGGGCAGACTCGGTTCTCAGGGGGAGTATAGTGGGCTATGAAAAGAAGGCCTATACCTTTGATGAAAACGAGAATGTAAAGGAATATATAGTGCGGATTTATGTAACGGCCTCCTTTGAGGATCTCAGGAAAAAGAAGCAGTTCTGGAGGGAGGAGAAGTTGGAGGGGTGGGGAACCTATCTTGCCCAGGGGGAGTCAGAGGATGAGGCTCAGGAGAGGGCAATAGCTAAGCTTTCAGATGATCTCATCAACAAGATGATTGCCGGATGGTAGTCTAAGCCAGCAAAGTTTCCTCTCAAACCGACGAGGTGTGGCAGCACAAACTGGGTGAAGCTTCGAATGTAAAATTCACCTCGTTAAATATTTGCTTGTTTCCAGAATTGAAACCGAGGTGGCAGAACAGGGGTTCTGCCACCTCGGCCTTTAACTACCTAAGCCAATACACAGGATTTTTTGAATAATTCGGGTTATAGCGCATGGCCCGATTTGGCAAAAATCATATGCAAAGCTATCAAAAGTAGAGCCACTCCAAATATTTTCCTTAGAAGCACATCTGAGAGCCCAACAGCCATCTTGGCTCCGAGCAAACCGCCAACAAAGAATCCCAAACAGACAAAGGCCACTATGGTCAAGTTCACATAACCTTGTTTATAGTAAGTCCAGGCAGCAAGCAGGCCAATGGGAGGAACCAACAGAGCCAATGTCGTTCCCTGTGCTTGATGCTGGGTCAAATCGAAAAGATAGATTAAAGCTGGCACGATAATTATCCCTCCCCCGATGCCGATCAAGCCGCTAACAGTTCCAGCGAACAGTCCAAGCAATATATAAAGGAAAATATCAGCCAATTTCGCACCTCTTGGTTAAAGAAATAGAAATTCCCTCAGCATACCAAAAAGGTTTAGATAAGAACGGTTCAATCGATGCGCCAGAAGAGACGGCCAGCAAGGCCTAATCATCTTTCGTCTAAAAGATTACATCAAAAACCCAAGGGAAAAGAGGAGATTGAAGGACCTTGCTCTATAACCCCAAGAACTTCTCATATTCTCCCGGAGTTTCCAATATCTCCACCGCCCTCTGTACCTGCTTATCGCTTCTAATCACAAACTCCTCATAAACGGCCTCTTCACCCCAGAGCTTGGAAACGATCTCCCTCTTGATACCCATCTTGATGTAATCCAGGCTGTTATCGAACTCCTTCTCCTTAGCTGCTAAGACCTTTGATCTCAGTTCCCCTATGATTTTCTCTGTGTGAGAGTTATATTCGATTTCCTTCAAGCTTTTCTCTAAATCCTCAAGCTGTCTTTCCGCCTTACTAGTATAATAGAAGTCCTTCTCCCGTAGGAATTCTTTGAATTCAACCATCATCTGGTCGGTGACTTTAAAACCTCTCTTCAGGTGTTTATGCTTCGCAGTGTAGTCAATGGCAAAATCAAAGAATACACCTTTCCGGCTCAATTCCAACTCTAACCGATTGAGTTTAGGAAGTTCGAAGATCACATCCGGGGTTACGCCCCCACCCCCATAGACCGTTCTACCTCCCTGGGTCTTGAAGACTTCCTTCTGTTCCTCCTGCGTCGTATCCTCCTCCGCCCTTTCCTCCTTTTGGATACATCTCCCACTGGGAATATACCATTTGGCCGTGGTTATCTTCAGGGCTGTTCCCTCAAATGGTGTCCCCCTACCTGGCTTAAGCACGGTCTGAACCGATCCCTTTCCGAAGGTACGGGTTCCCAGGATAAGGCCGCGATCCCAATCCTGCACCGCGCCGGAGATTATCTCTGATGCGCTGGCACTCCCCCTATTTACCAAAATGATCAGAGGTTTATCTCCAAAGAGGGGAGGAAACTTGGAATAGAATCGCCTATTCTGCCCTTTCAATCTCCCTTTGGTATAAACGACCAATTTCCCCTTAGGCAGAAAGAGATCTGAGACATCAACCGCTTGACTGAGTAACCCTCCGGGGTTGTTCCTTAAATCCAGGATTAAACCCTTTTGAGCTTCTTTTCCCACCCTCTTTAAGGCCTCCCTGATTTCCTCTTCCGCATTTTCCGAGAAGCGGGAGAGCCTTACATAGCCCACGCCATTGGCCACAATCCCAGCATAAGGGACGCTTTTTATTGTGATTATATCCCTGATAAGGGAGAATTCGAGGGGCTCATCAACCCCCTCCCTCTTTACAGTTAAGGAGACCTTGGTCCCCTTGGGTCCCCTCAGTTTGGTTGCTGCCTCCTGGGTGGTTATCCCCTTAGTAGGTTCCTCCTCTATCTTTATCACCATATCTCCTGCCTGAATTCCTGCCTTGTAGGCAGGTCCGCCCTCAAAGGGGGAGATGACGGTCAAAACCTTTTCCCTCAATCCAATCACCATTCCTACCCCACTATACTTGCCATGGGTTCCGATCATCAGTTCCTTATACTGCTTCTGCTCAAAAAATTGGGTGTGGGGATCCAGGATCTTCAGCATTCCCCTGATACCGGCATAAACCAGGTCCTTTGGGTTTACCTCCTCCACATAATTCCGGGAAACCTCGAATGCCACCCGATCAAGTAGTTTAATTCCGGCATAGAGGTTGTCCCCACTGGCATAGAGATAAGCCCCTAACCAGCCAATGAGGAGCAGACCAATGAGGGCTCCTACTCCCCAGATAGTATATTGGTTCCTATTTTTCATTGTTCTTCCCCTTTTCTAATCTGTCCTTCAGGAAGATATTTACCGTATCCTTTATCTCCTTCTCCACCTCTTCTATCTTCCTTTTCCCATCTATCAACCTGATCCTATTCTCCTCCCGTGCCAGGGAGAGATATCCCTCCCTGACCTTGATGAAAAAGTCGAGATCCTGAGACTCTAATCTGTCCGGGGATCTACACCCCTCAACCCTTTCCAAAACCATCTGAGGACTAATATCCAGAACAAAGGTAAGGTGAGGGGAGATTCCCTGGGTGGCCAATCGGTTTAAATTTTTCACCACCTCTGGACCTATCCCTCTTCCATATCCCTGATAGGCCACCGAGGAGTCAGCAAACCTTTCGCTTATTACCAAAAAACCCTTCTTTAGAGCTGGCTTAACCACTTGGGCCACATGTTGGGAGCGGCTGGCCAGATAGAGAAAAAGCTCGGTAGGTTTAGTCATCTCCGGATGGCTGCGATCTAAGATAATCTCCCTGATCCTCTCTGAGATGGGAGGGCCACCTGGCTCTCTGGTCATCAGCACGGGGATCCCCTTCCTCTTGAGATACGAGCAGAGAAGGGAGGCTTGGGTTGACTTTCCACAACCGTCGAGGCCTTCAAAAGTGATCAGATAGCCTTTCATCCCTGAGTTGAATTTATCTTCACCCATCTGCCTTTCCTGTATCTAAGATAATTGGCAATTGATCTTGAGGACTCATCGATCCCCGTGGCCAACCAGAGGCCCACCAGCCCCAAGCCAAACCAGAGGCCCAAGACCCAGGCCCCAAAGATCTCAAGGGCCAAGACCCCCACTATGGTGAGCATCATCAACCACCTTGTATCCCCCGCCCCTCTCAAACTTCCTGATATAACTATGTTTAAAGCTTTGGGAACCTGAATCACAGCCACCAGCCCCAGAAGGAGAACCCCCAAACGGATCACCCTCTGGTCAGAGGTGAAGAGATACATTATGGGCTTGGCCATAAAGAAGAGAATCCCGGCAACGGCCATCACAGTTATAAAGACGATGCGACTGGAGATGGTTCCCACCTTTCTCGCCCTCTCCTGCTGATTGGCCCCCAGGCTCTTACCGGTGAGGGTCATCGCCCCCATTCCTATCCCCTGATAGAGCATGGAGATGACCGCCTGGAGCCTTAAAAGCACATGATGGGTAGCTAAAACCACTGTGCTCAACCGAGCTGCATAGCTCATCACGAACATCTGCCCAGTGACCCAGGCCATCTGCTCTACAGTAATGGGAGCACCCATAGAAAAGAGCTGCCGAGAACTCCTCAGATTAACCGTTTTCAAATCCCTCATTCTCAGAGAGAGAACAGATCTATGGGTCAAAAGGAGAGTAAAGGTAATCGCAAACCCAATGCTGTGGGCCACTCCTGTAGCTAAGGCCGCTCCCCTCACCTCCAGGCGAGGGAGGCCAAATAGACCATAGATCAACAGAGGAGTCAAAGCCACATTTATGCCGTTTATCACCAGACTCACCAGCATCGAGAGGTGTGTATCCCCTGCCCCTCGCAGGATACCAACGGATACGAAGTTGACAATGATCAAAGGCCCAAAGCAGGCGATAATCCTCAGGTAACCGATCCCCAGCGAGGCAGCTTGAGCCTCCGCCCCCAAGATGGTTTTAAAGATCAATGGAGCAACAAAATACCAGACCGCCGAAATCCCTAAGGATGCCAAACCACTCATCATTACAGATTGCCCCAGGAAGTGATTGGCCTCCTCTACCCTCCCAGCTCCCAGATGTTGATTGACGATTATGGAACTGCCTATAACAAATGTGAGCAGGAGGGTGGAGGTAAAGATAACCACCTGGGCCGCCATTCCTACCCCGGCCAAGGCTTCAGCTCCCAGATGCCCTACCAACATAGCTTCAATCATCCACATTACCGTCTGGGAGGATAGGTCAACCATGGCGGGAAGGGAAGTCTTGAGGAGGGCTTTCAGGGGTGAACCAGGCAACAACCAAGCCTCTTAATCATAGAATTTTGAGGTGACCAGTGCCACCCCAAATCCCTTTTAGGTTCCAGCTACCGGAACCCCTTTACCCCTTGGGGCTCCCTTTGCCTTCTTGGGAGCAGTTCTCTTGATAAACTGCTCCACCAGCTCCCTGGCCTGAGAATCGGTAAACTGCTTGGGGGGGGACTTCATAAAATAGGCAGAGGGTTCAATGACCTCTCCAGCTATACCGTTGTTCATAGCCAGTTTACAACATCTAACGGCATCGATGACTACCCCGGCGGAGTTGGGGGAATCCCAGACCTCCAATTTGAGCTCCAAATTCAGGGGGACATCTCCAAATGTCCTTCCCTCCAACCTGATATAAGCCCATTTCCTATCCTTTAGCCAGGCCACATAGTCGCTGGGCCCTATGTGGATATTCTCCTTCCCTATGTCATAGTCCAGTTGAGAGGTTACTGCGTTTGTCTTGCTTATCTTCTTTGATTCTAACCTCGACCTCTCCAGCATATTTAGAAAATCGGTGTTTCCACCCACATTCAATTGGCTGGTCCGCTCCAGCCTCACTCCTCTATCCCGGAAAAGCCTGGTTAGCACTCGATGAACAATGGTGGCACCTACCTGTGATTTTATGTCATCGCCGATGACCGGAAGTCCCCTCTCCCTGAACCTACCCTGCCAATATTTCTCCTTGGCGATGAATACGGGAATGCAGTTGACAAAGCCACATCCCGCCTCCAGCAGCAGCTCCACATACCATTTGGTTGCCTCCTGGCTCCCCACTGGGAGATAGCTAACAACCACATCGGTTTTGGTCTCCTTCAATATTCCCACTATATCTGCTGTGGGGCCAGGGGCTTTCTCAATAATCTGAGAGAGATACTTACCCAGGCCATCATGGGTCATTCCCCTTTCAACTTTTACCCCTAATTTAGGGACATCGATGAACTTGTAGGTGCAGTTGGGCTTGGTGTAGATGGCCTCAGAAAGGTCCTTGCCCACCTTGTTCTTGTCAATATCAAAGGCGGCAGAGAACTCTATGTCCCTGATATGATAGCCGCCTAAGTTAACATGCATCAGGCCGGGAATAAACTCGTTCTCCTTAGCGTCCTTGTAGAACTCCACCCCCTGCACAAAGGAGGAGGCACAATTACCGACACCGATTATAGCTACCCTAACTTTTCCCATATAATTACCCCCTTTCTCAAATGGACGAAGTTTCCCAATTTAGGCTTTCAAAACGATAGCCTGCCTCGCTCTCCAAGCACTCCTCTTTGTTACCGCCCATTTGACAGTAAAAAACCTAAGAGGCTACTCAACCTCTACTTTTTCCTCCCCTCCCATCACCGCTTTTCTGAAGTAGAGTATCCTTTGAATTACCGTTACATTGGCAAAGATGGCTATAAACAATAAAGCCAACCTAAGGAAGATATGTGCCGTATAGGGGATGGCTCCCAGCATTGCCCCCACGCACAAAAAGGTCATCCTCTCCTCCCTCTTAAATATCCCTATCTTGCACTCAACCCCGAACCCCTCAGATCTGGCCCTCACATAGCTAACCAGGAGGGACCCTAGTAGGCCCAGGATGATAACCCAGAGAAGCCAGGATGACCGCCAGTAGAGAGCCAAACCAAGGAATATGAGCCCCTCAGCATACCTATCCACAGTTGAATCCAGGAGAGCACCGAACTTGGAGGCCTGATTGGTTCCTCGAGCCAACTTTCCGTCCAATAGATCGCATATCCCGGCCAAACCAACGAATAGGCCTCCCCAAAAGAACCTTCCTTTACCGAAGAAGTAAGCGACCAAAAGGCTAAAAAGAAGTCCGAGGAAGGTGAGTATATGAGGATGAACTCCCAACCTCTGCAAGAGCCTGCTTATCGGCTCTAATAGCTTAAGAAAATCCCTTTTAACCCCCTCGCCTAAAAAGGTAAATTCAGACATACCACCTGCCTTTTAAAAATTTTACCCTCAAAAATACCATCTCAATATTGGCTTGTCAAGGGAAAAGCTTAGCCTTTCCACAATTGCCTATCAATATATCGGAATAGATGTCTTAGCCTCAATTTTTCATAAGATTCTTTGTATTGACTTGGATAGCTAGCGATCAGATCATCTGCAATCACAAACCTTGAGTTAACCTGTTGATCTTTAGGGCAATCCCTTGATCTGCCTTGATTTGGCCTTGACTTTTAGGGTAAGTTTTCTTACATTTTCCTCGATGTTTTTATATCTATTTCGATCCTCTATGGACACTATTTGGACACCAGATTGGATGGCCTCGGGGTTCAGTGTGTGATAGCCACCGAGGCTCTTGCTTTTGAGGTTAGAGTCAAAGAGCTAAGAGCAATCCTAAGAGGCGATATATGGAAAATATGGTCCCTTAAGACGAGGCTAAATGCTCTTTCTATTCCTCCGCTGGTTGGACGATTTTCGAACTCAATTGGCCGGGCCATCAGAGGGGCCGGAGGCCATCTCCACAAAGCTCTGGCAGTCTCGCCACGCCTAACGCTATACCCAAGGAAATCCTATTCTTTCATCCCCCCACACTTTTAGCCCATTTAGTTGCATGTAATGTCCCGCTGTTAAGTCTCAGATAATTCTGCCTGCTAATTTCCCAACAAGCTCTCCATTTGCCCTCATCATAAAGAAGCAGCCTAAGAGCGGCCTGCTTATACATCCTACCTTCCAAAGGACCTGATGTACTGAACAACCGTCCTTGCTTGCATATATTTTTTATCAGTGAAACATGTTCAAAGTTTTAGCAATGTTGTCAACTTTTGAACCACACTAGAACCCGACATTAGCACAGACCCAAGCAGTACAAGCAGTATCGGATCATTTATAGTTCAGCGCAATCAATTGTCTTTTTTGCTGTTTCAGTTTTCATTAAAAAATGAAATGGGACAATTTGTTCCTCATGGCACAACAGTTGTTACTACTTCATCAAGTGGAGTAAAATATCTCTACAAACTCACGAGAGCAATCCCGATATCATAGGCTACGGGAAAAGTTGCGTGGCTAAGAAAATAGGAGGTTCAACTTGGAAAGGTGGGCAATCGTGAACCAGGTTCGTAAAAATCTTTACATTGCTTGGCTAATACTAGGGACGGCACTGGTTGGTGTGGTTTTAACCCCAACGCCGGCTTTTGCCCAAGCCTATACGCAGCTGCAGGTCTTGCTGCCGGGAGAAACGGAGGCTCCTGGAACCACAGATGGGAAGCTGGGTACCCCGCAAGCACAGACTGCAGGAGTCCCTTTTGTGGTCAAGGTAAGGGCCTGCGACGCGTCTTGGAATACCGTAGACTCGGTTACGAACACAGTTTCAATCACCTCCTGGGATGAAAGCGCCACCTTGCCAAGCCCCACGGCGCTCGTTGACGGCGAGGTCAGTTTGTTTATCACGCTGAACGCTGCGGGTTCGTTCACCATCTCGGCTCAGGACGAAAGTGATCCCACAATCCCGGAGGCGACCTCTGCCGTTGTTCCCGTGATGGCCATCCAGGGCTTCAGATTCTCAGACATTCATCAGAAGCATACATATGCTGGTGTGCCGGAGTCGTATACAATTTGGGCCGTAGACCCCGCCGGAGACGCGGTCACGGGCTTCACCGGATCTATCCACCTGAGGCAAATTACCAGCTACGGAGAGGGCCGCATCTTGCCCGAGAAGGTTACGCTCACCGAGGGTACATTTTCGGGTTTCCTGACCATGTATCGGGCCGATGAGTCCAGCATCAACCGGGGCAACGTGAACATCTTTGCCTTTCTGGAGGCGAATCCATCAATAAACGGGACCAGTGACCCGTTCATCGTGCATCCCGGCCCGTTCGAGCGCGTGCAAATAGTCGTCCCCGGTCAGATCCCAGCGCCCGGCAAACTGAGCGGAATCTCCGGCTCGCCCGCCACCCAGGGAGCTGGGCAGAACTTCAACGTTGATATCTATGCTACTGACGCATATTGGAATCCAGTCCCAAGCTTCGATGTCGTCCGCATAACCTCCAGCGATCCTGGAGCCAGCACTCCGGTGTCGGGCGCTTTGACAGAGGGTTTCCGCCAGTTCACTGTTTCACTGGGAACCGTGGGAACTCAGACCCTTACGGTGACCGATCAGACCAACGGTTCCATCCAGGGGATGACTAGTGCAGGGATCCCCGTTATTCCCAACGCACCGGATCACTTCGAATTCGACCCCATCACCTCGCCCATTATCGCTGGCGAATCAGTGATGGTCACGATACGCGCCACCGATGTAAGCGGAAACACAAACCCTGACTATTCTGGAAACGCTCAACTATCGGCAAACACAGGACCTGGCAGTATTTCACCCGAGGACATCGTTTTCAGCGATGGCGTGTGGACAGGAGAGGTGATTTTCCGAGGCGCAGGGGGAGCGGTTTCGCTCACCTGTTCTGACTATGCAGCTCCTCCCAACATTGGGACAAGCAACAGCTTTCAGGTTTTGCCGGGCGCCTTCACAGGCCTTCAAGTGCTCCTGCCAGGCCAGACTCCCCAGGGTGGGACGACTCTAGGCTTCAGTGGCACTCCAACGGACCAGAACGCCGGATGCAGTTTCGACATCACCATTCGAGCGGTAGATTCCTTCTGGAACCGGGTGTCAGGCATCGACGATAGAATTGCCTTAAATTCCAGCGATGCATTCGCCGACATCGTGCCAGAGACCACGCTGGTCAATGGAGAGCTGATGCTCCCCGTTACTTTGTTCCTGGCTGGAAGCCAAACCATCTCAATTTCTGATCTCGACTCCGCCAACATTGACCCTTACACCTCCAGCATCGTGGAGATCCTCGCAGGTTCTTACTCGCGATTGATTGTTCTCGCCCCGGGCGAAGAACTGGCCCCCGGTTCGGAAAATGGCCGGATGGGCGCTGCTACTGACCAATCTATCACCTATGCCTTTACGATCAAGGTGTATTCGACTGATGCCTGGTGGAACCCTGTGACCGGTGTGAGTGATCTTGTCCGTATCACTTCAAGCGATCCATTAGCCGAGCTACCACCGGACATGGCCCTTGTGGACGGCCAGATCGATCTGAGCGTTCGACTATCCACAGGAGGATTCCAGCAGATCACCGCGTCCAACCTCACTCAACCGTCGATGCCACCAAGCACCACAGAAGTCCGAGCCATCTCCAGCGGATTGCACCTCGAGGCGGAGGTGAACCCGACCACGGTTCAAGCTGGGGAGCCATTTACGCTCACAGTTAAGGTGACCAACGACGCCGGCAGCATCATCCAGGAGATCAACTCATTCGTGGACGTCGAGGTGCAGAATGCTTCGACTCAAGAGCCTGGCAGTGGCACTCTGCTCACCACGCGTTTTCAGCTCCTGCAGGGGCAGCGCTCCATCCAGGAGACTTATACTTTTGCAGAGGCAATCATTCTTATCATAACGGATGAAGCGGGTAGCGCGCCAGCGGTCACCGATGTGATCCTCGTTGAGCCGGGCCCACCCGAGGCTATCGAACTTGCCTGCAACCCCTCTTGGGTCGGTGGAAACAAACACGCTACGGTGAGCGCTTCGGTGATGGATATGTATAGCAATGGTGTCCCAGCACAACCTGTAGAGTTCCAACGGATCAGTGGTACGGGGACTCTCACCCCCATCGATTCAATAACCGCCTCTGACGGCATAGCCCGAGCCGACTTCTTGAGCCCCCGTATCCCAGAGATCAGCCGGATCCGGGCTATATCGAACAATTTACTTGTGGAACTGGACATCGAGACGGCCCTCGTGAACCCTGACCTGCCGGCCGGAACCATCACTAACTACCCGAATCCCTTCCATCCATGCGAAGCGCCGACGACGATCGCCTACAAGCTTTCAGATGATGCTGACGTTACCCTTCGAATCTACACGCTGAGTGGGGGTTTGGTTCTCCGCAGAAAGTTCTCATCCAGCGGACCAGGAGGTTTAGAGGGGCTTAACGAATACAAGTGGGATGGGCGCAACGGTAACGGTTACTTTGTATCTAGTGGAGGGTACATCCTAGTCATCGAAGCCAAAAGGGCTGGGGAAACCATCCACGGCATGCGTCGCAAGATCGCGGTGGTACGCTAATCGGGAGGACTCATGCATTACTTCCTCAATCATAAGTATTTCAGATTCGCCATGGTTTTAGCCCTTTGCCTCGGGTTGGCCATGGTCAGGGCAATTGCCGCGCGGTGCGAAGAACAAAACGAAGGAGTGCCTGGAGATTGGCTCTCCCGCTATACGGGCGCTCGAACTCTGGGCCTTGGAGGTGCCTTTGTGGCAGTAGCCAACGAACCCCTGGGCGTAGTGTGGAATCCGGCTGGGCTCTCCCACATTTCTCAGAACGAGGTTCATTTCGAGACGGCCCATCTCTTTGAGGGGACGTCGATAAACGGGTTTAGCTTTGGTATACCCGCGCGACATTTCCCGAGCTTCGGCCTCACCGTGCTCTCATTGCACTCAGGTGATTTCCAGCGCACCAATGAGCTCAATGAATCGTTGGGCAGCTTTCACGAAGGGGAAATGGCGTTCTTGTTTTCTGCCTCCAAGAACCTCTCTCCGCGTTTCTCGCTAGGCGCTAACATCAAGGTCGTGCACCAAACTATAGAGACTTTTGACGCCTCGGGCGTTGGAGCAGACTTGGGCCTCCTATTCCACCTAACGCCGGCTTTGCGACTGGGGGCCTCCTTGCTCAACGTAGGCGGGCCGCGCCTGACTTTACGCGAAACCGAGGAGGTCTATCCCCTGGAGTTTCGCGGAGGTGTTTCCATGGAGTTCTTTTCTGGCCGGGGCCAGATTGCCTTTGAGATCGACCGACGCTCAGGACCTGGCGTGAGCTTCCATGGCGGCAGCGAGCTTTGGGTCCATCCCAGCATGGCATTACGTCTCGGCTATTACGACACCTCCCCTACCGGGGGCTTCAGCTATCGCCTTCCCCACGATATACGTATTGACTACGGATTGTCGGACCACGAGCTGGGTGTCGTTCACCGCATCGGACTCTCGTTCCGGTTCGGGGGCTTCTGTGCCAGTTCTAAAGCGGTTCCGTCTGTGTTCTCCCCTATAGGGGAAAAGTCAGTGACCAAGTTTCACCTGAAGGCCAAGACCAAGGCGCGGACCCGTAAGTGGAGCCTGGAGATTATGGATAAATCCAATCAGTTGGTGCGCCGTTTCAGCGGCAAGGGAGGACCTCCAGCACACGTGATGTGGGACGGCAAAGACGAATCTGGTCTGTCCCTGCCCGATGGGATCTACAGCTATCAACTGATGGTAGAGGACTGGGAAGGACAAAAACTCCAAGGATTCAAGGGAACGGTCGAAATTACCACGGCTGGGCCGCGAGGAACCGTGCCCGTTGTCGTCCATTGAATAGAACCTTAAGGGGTTGAAGGCATGTTCAAGCGAAAACGATGCTGTACTATAGTTGGCCCTGCACTTATCATCTCAGGCATTGCCATGCTTGTGGCAGCCATCCTGGCTGACTCTGGAATCTCTGAAGCGAATACTCCAGCCACCGGCAGGTTAGCAACGTTAGCTGAGATTGGAATGAAGCTAGATTGGGCTCGGCTCCGTCCAGTTGCGGAGCAGCAAACCGCCCTGGAGGAAGTGGCGCGCTCCATGAAGGTTCTGTTTCAGACCAACATACCTTCGGGGCAACGCAGCGCTGCCCACTTCTTATCAGGCGAGATTCATTCTGCCCTGGGCGATTATATGCAAGCGACAGAGGAGTTCCGTAAGTCCGAGAGGGCAAGCAATGACAAGACATTTTCTGGCGCTGCAGCTGCCGCCTCGATCATGGCTCTGGAGGCCTCAGGCCGAGACAATGATGCCGCTCGTGCTTGGAGCAAGTGGGTGAAGAAGCACAAAAACAGCCCGTTTCTTCCAGAGGTCATCCTGGCCCAATCATGGAACGCCCTCCGCCGGGATACTCTCATCATAGCCACCAAGATGCTGGAGGAATTGAAATCGAGTTTTCCCTGGATGGAGAAGGATCCCCGTACCATCCTGTTAGCCTCCACCGTGGCTTACCTGGAGGGACGTCCTGCAGACGCTCTCGCTGGCCTGAGTGGGGAAATAACTGGAGCGGCAGCAACGTATCTGCGCGCCTTGAGCTATGTAGCCAACGGAGAGATGCTGAAGGCAGCGGCTCAATACCAGGAGGTGTCTGAGCGCTATCCCGAATCGATTCTCCGAGACCATGCCATGTTAGCCAAAGCCAACATCTTCATGGCCAGCGGTGTTTATCAAAGCGCCATCGAGGAGTTCGATCGTGTTATAGAGACGGTTTCACTTCCTGAAGTACGTGCTGAAGCGGAGCTGCGGAGAGCGGCTTCCGTCTTTTTAGACGGCGACGCTGTGAGAGGTGTTGATCTGCTCGGCGAGGTGGTGGACAATTACTCGAGAACTAATCAAGCAGCTCGAGCGCAACTTCTCCTGGGTGAAATGCTCTTTAGCCAGTCTCGCTATCAAGAGGCCATCCCCGAGTTCAACCATGTGTTGACAGACTACTTCCAGCACTCTTTGGCCGCCAGGGCTCAGTACCGCGTCGGTCGCTGT
>DAOVCL010000206.1 GCA_030670005.1 Candidatus Zixiibacteriota bacterium
GTAAAAAAGGTCTTGCGCGCCTTGGATTTGACCCTATTGGAATGGACCAACTGGAGGTGGTGGCCAGGATAGGCCTCATGGAGGGCAGTTAAAACCATCCCAAACCTATTATGGCCACGAAGTTGTTCCTCTCTCTTCTCTGGAGGAAGGGATTCATCAACCGGGGTGACATAGAAGAAACCCTTCTGCTCCTTCTCAAAAGGGGGAGGGGGCATATAAGCGGCATAGGGTATGGTAGGCCTTTCAAAAACCGGGGTAGGGATGATATCTAAGCTCTCCCCCGGAGGTATGGTTACCAAGTCCCTCTCCCTAACGAAATTGCGGGCCTCCTCCATCTTCTCCCGGTAGGCATCAATTAGTTCCTCAGGCCGAGGGTAGTCTCTCTTCAACCTCTCCACTATCTCCATCCAGCTCTGGGAAGGATCAATCTGCTTAGCCAGTTCTGTCATCTCCTCTTTAGTCCTGGCCAAGGTTTCCTCTCCTATCTCCCAGAGGTCTTTCGAGTCGTAGGGAAGATGGTGATGCACTTTCAGCTTATACTCAAAGAGCTCGGTCCCATAAGCAAAATCCCCTTTTGGCAACCCCTTTTGGAGAAAATTCAAATAGTCCTCAAAGGCTTCCAGGGCCTTCTGATTTGCCCCATCGAGCTCTCCTTTGAGGGAAGGAACCTTCTGGGCAAGCTGAGGGATGAAGGAGCCGAAAAACCCTTTACCACTTTCACTGACCTCAATTGCCACCTGAGCGAAGACTGGCGGAACTTCCTTGAGGTTGGCCCTACATTCTCTCAAAATCTGAGGGATCTGACGCAGTCGGGAGAGGATAGATTGAGCCCTTTGGGAGAGTGGGGCAAACTCACGCACCGAGAGGAGGAAGATCCCCCCGAGTCCAATCATAGGATAGATTCCCGGGTCTTTCCGATAGGGATTACACTGATCGTATTCGGCCGCCTGGAGGGAGAGTTGACCGATGAGGATGGACCGATCGATCCTCCCATCCAAGGAGAGCTCCTCCGCAGGGATGGCCTTAAGCCTTCTGATGAACTCCTTCTCCTTTCGGTTTATCTCCGTAAGCCTATCCTGAGAATAATCTCCCAAGAGGTGATCATAGCGATGAACCCCCTGTCCAGTGGCCCCTACCGGATGGCTTTCCCATTCAAACTCCAGTATCTGATCTGTTAAATCCTCAAAGTTTTCCATTTCACTTCTCCCTTGGTTGTCTTAATTGACTCTTCCGTGATTATACTTTGCACAGGTATAAAGCGAGGTGGCAGAACCCCGATTCTGCCATTTCCTCTCTTGGCATCAAATGAGGGCATCTGACCGCTTAGTTGTCGTTAAAACAAAAGTTTACAGCAGTTAGCGTCTTTTTGGCCAAAATCTAAGAATAGTCCGGGGTAGAGGTTAAATAATAAGTTTTCCCTCCTCCATAATTACTTTCCCGTCAACCCTTAGAGTGGGCCTAAGAAGGATGGCATCTAAGTGGCTGGCTACCGAGACATTCCCCCCCATAGAGGCATTATCCCCCATAGCGATATGCACCGTGCCCAATACCTTCTCATCCTCCAAGACATTGCCGATGAGCTTGGCCTTGTCATTGGTGCCTATCCCCAGTTCGGCTATGTTCCGGCCCGGTCTCCCATGTGGTTCGACCAGCCCCCTCAGATACTTGGCCCATCTTCCCCCTTTGATCTCCTCCACAAACCCCTCCCTTACGGTCAGCTCTATTACCTCGTCCATCACTCCGGTGTCGGCTATGGCCCCATCGATTACGATCTTTCCCTCTGCCGTCCCCTCTATGGGGGCGATATAGCCCTCTCCAGCAGGGAGGTTACTGAAATCCCCGGGGTTAAAGACTAAACCTGTGTCAGCATGGCTTTGCCTGCCTTCCAGGGACATAGTGATCTGGGTGCCAGCAGGGGTAGTCACCTCGGCCTTCTTCCCCTCACTTAGTATCTGAGCCACCTTCCTGCTCCTACCAGCTATCTTCTCATAGTCGGTATTAAGGGCACGACACATCGTCTCCTCCCTTATCCCCGGGAGGGTGACACATCTGGCCCCGGCCTTGGTGGCCTCCCGACGGGCATCTGTGTGAGAAAGGGACATTGAGGTGGGGATAATGAGGACATCGGCCTCTTTCATAAATTTGGCTAAGGCCTGAGGTGGTTCCTCCCCATGGCTCTCCCGGGGGATAAGCTCGGTAAGTATCGCCTCAGCTCCCAAGTCCTTAGCCACCCCCCAGAAGAGATAACCGATCTTCCTTAATGGCTCATCTGTGATCACCAGCACCGTCTCCCCCCTCCTCACCCTCAGACAGTTGCTTACTGCCGTCTGGGCAGCCCTTCTCAGTTCATCCATCTTACCCTCCATCTCTTAGATTAACTTTGTCACATTAGATTACCCCTTAGGCCGATCTATTCATAAATTCAAGGTGACATCACAGATCGCCGAAAGGAAAGCGGACAGACCTGAAGGTCTATCCCTACAGAACCCTGGTAGCCGCAGACTTCAGTCTGCGTATTTTCGCCACCTACGAGGTTGCGGCTACCAGGGCAATACTCGGTTAGAGACACCTCTACAACACTTTTTTTAACTTGAGTTTATCAATGGCTCCTGCCCCGCAATGCCTTGTAGGCCATCAGGCCGATGATACCGGCTAAGAGCAGCAGAGAAAGGGGATCGTTTTCCAATACCTCAACCGGCAGCTTCACCTTGCTCACAATCAAGCCCGCGATGATGATGCCCATAATGGCCTCACCGGCGATCAGGCCCGAGCTAAAAAGTATGCCTCGGTGATTGGCCTCTTTTGCCAACTCCTCCCCGCGGGAGGAGGCTATT
>DAOVCL010000211.1 GCA_030670005.1 Candidatus Zixiibacteriota bacterium
AAGCTTCCCCCCCTGGGGCATAGCCTTTTGGGCATTCAGTATGATGTTGGTGAAGACCTGTTGGAGATGATTGGGATCCCCTATCACTCCTGGAGAATTCTGGCTCAGGTCCTTTAGCAGTTGAACCCTGTTAAGCTTGAGTTGATGAGCTGTAAAGAGGAGAGACTCCTCCAGAACCTGGTTAACATCTAATGGTTTGAATTTTATGGGTTTGGCCCGGGAGAACCTGAGCAGACTTTCCACTATGGCCTTGCACCTTTGTGACCCTTTCTCTATATAGCCAAGATATTGGTTGAACTTCTCAATATCCTCAGCGGTAAGAGCCCCCTTATTGAGCTTCTCCTTCGCATACTGGGCATAGCCCAGGATCCCTCCAATGGGGTTGTTCAGCTCGTGGGCCACCCCGGCGGCAAGCTCACCCACAGCGGCCAGCTTCCCGGCCTGAACAAGCTGATCCTGGGTAATCTTCAGGTCCCTGTAGGCCCCTTTCAGGTCCTCAAACAACCTGGCATTTTCGATACTTATGGCCACCTGGCTACCGATGGCGGAAAGCAACCTCTGGTGCTGCTCGTCGAAGAAATTGGGCTCATAGCTCTGAACCGATAGGACGCCGATTATCCTCTCCTTGACCATAAGGGGAATACCCAGCCAGGATCTGGTGGGATCACCTATGGTGATCCCCTCCACCGGTAGGTTATCCTTCTCCTTCTCCATATCCCTGATCAACAGCGATTTGCCGGATTTGATTATCCACCCGGTCAGGCCTGAGAGCTTCCTGCTGAACTTCTCCAAGGATTTACCCCGATCAATGAAGACCTCAAAGCTGATCTCCTCCTTCTCCTTCTGGTAGAGGGCGATATAGAAGGTGGAGAGCCTCATCTGCCCGGCTATCTGCTCATAGATTATCTTCAACACCTCATCCAGATCTAAGCTGGAGCTAACTGCCATCCCGATCTTATGGAGGCTGTTCATCTCCTTTGCCCATCTCTCCGTCTCCCTGAAGAGCCTGGCCCTCTGGATGGCCACCGCCACCTGAGCGGCGATGGAGGAGAGAAGCTTCATATCCTTCCTCTCAAAGGCATCAACCTTTGTATCCTCCACATCCAACACCCCAATGACCTCATCTCCAACCTTCAGGGGAACCGCAAGCTCAGATCTTGCCTCCTTCATACCACTCACATACCTTGAGTCCTTAGTTACATCGGGAACATAAAGGGGCTCTCCATTCCTGGCCACCCACCCGGTGATCCCCTCCTTATCAGCCCTTATCCTTATCTTTCTTACCACTTCCTCTGGAACCCCTCTCGATACCCTTATATACAGCTCATCCCTTGTTTCATTGAAGAGGAGAATGGCACAGTTGAGATAGCTAAAGGACGATTGAATAACCTCCACAATCCTCTCCAAAAGTTGGTCTAAGTCCAGGCTGGAGATCAGGGTCTTCCCCACCTCATAAAGAGTGGTTAACTCCTCCATACTATCCGTCATCCCCTTGTAGAGCCTGGCGTTCTCTATGGCAATGGCCGCCTGATTGGCAAAGAGCTCCACCGGGGCCAGGCTCTGTGGGGTGGGCTTCTTGCCATCCTTGGGATCATCAACAGATATGATGCCGATCACCCTCTTTTCCTTCCCATAGAGGGGGATGAAGAGGTAGTCGTCTGGATGCCAGCCAGCCGGATCTTTTTGCTTGAACCCACTGGGAAGGCCTCTATCCCCCCAGGGAACCTGGCTGTGGGATATGTAGTAGGAGTTGCCAACCCTGAACTTAGGTTGAAATATCCTCTTTCTCTCCTCGACGGTAAGCTCCCTGCGGTCAAACTCCCTTATCTCCTCCTTGGTCAATCCGGCATAGGAGACGCTGGTGGATTGGAGATTCTCATCTATCAGGGAGATGGCCACCCGACCGAAACCACAATACTCCTTAACCCCCCGGGCGATCCCCTTTAGGATCTCCTTCAAATCCGTAACCTGTAGGATGCTGTTGCTTATCCCGTTTAACCGTTTCAGACTATCATAGGCCCTCTTGGTCTTTTCTTGGGCTTTCTTCAGCTCCTCGTTGGTCTGGTATATATCTTCCAACATATTCAGGGTTGCCGCCTTTGCTTCGGAGAGCTCCCGGTTGGATTTCATCAGCTCAGAGGTCTTGGTGGTTACCTCCTTCTCCAGTGTCTTCCTCCATCTGATGGAAACCAGGATGGCCACTAAACTCCCCATAAGTATCAACAGAACAACGAAACCTGTGGTAAGGAGTTGTCTGTTGTAGGCTGAGGAGATTATCCCCTCAATTTCCTCGGCAGGGGTACAAACAGCACCAGACCAGAGCTGATCCTCTATATGAATCGGCGCGTAGGCAATGAGCTTTTTCATCTCCCCTTCTTTCCCTCTGCTCCAACCCGAGACATACCAATCCGTCCCCTCTCTCCCCCTCATCATCCCCTCTCTCATTATCCCCTCTATCCTCTGAAATGAGATAAGCGGATTCTTCTCTTCCCTAGCCTGGAATGCAGATTGGCCGATAAACTCCTTCTCATAATGATACAGGAATGTCCCTCTCTCATCTATGACCCAGGCATACCCTGTCTTCCCAGATTTAATAGGGGCAATGAACCTATTGAAGATATCCGAGGCATAAAAAACACCAAGCAGTATCCCTTTGAACTCATCCTCATCATAAATAGGGGCCAGGACAAAGAGCCCCCATTGATCCTCAAGCAACCAGATAAGCTCGGTTACCACTGATTTCCTGGTTAGCTTGGCA
>DAOVCL010000069.1 GCA_030670005.1 Candidatus Zixiibacteriota bacterium
GGACTCCAGCCAGGACAATTCCCTCTGGTTCGCCGATACCAGTTCGACCATCAAAAGCCTTATCGGCTCATCAGTATCCTTTACCTCCCAGACGGTGACCATCAACGGCACCAATGTGAGCATTGACCTCTCCCAGGACTCCCTTCAGGGTATAAAGGACAAATTGATGGCCGCTGGCATTGACGCCAGCATAGAGAGCCATACCAATACCAATGGCAATACCGTCTATCGCATCAACATTACCGCTGGTATCACCAGCTACACCGATTCTGCCAATACCTTGGAGGTTTTAGGATTTGTGAAACCGGGGGTAAAAAATCAGTTGGAGGCTGCCCAGGATGCCTCCCTCACCGTAGATGGAATATCGATTACCAGATCCACCAACACCATCACCGATCTCATCGAGGGGGTAACTATCAACCTTAAGGTTACCTCGACTGAAACCGTTACCTTGACCATCACCCAGGATACTGGCGTCAGAAAAGAGGCTATTGAGGATTTCGTCAACTCCTACAACAACCTGATGAGCTATATCCGTGAGCAGTTCAGCTACGATCCAGATACTGATACGGAAGCCCAACCCCTAATGGGGGATTCCACCCTGAGATATATAGAGGATACAATCCGAAATACAATCATCTCTCAGGTCTCCGGCCTCTCCTCCTCCTTAAACGCCCTTTCCAGGATTGGGATCACCACTAACTACACTACCGGGGAGTTAGAGATTGACGACTCCACCTTAGATGACAATCTGGCCAACAACCCCCAGGATATAATTAACCTCTTCGTTGCCTCAGTCACCACTACTGATTCTGATGTTACCTATATGATCCATTCCGATGACACCGTTATGGGGACCTACGGGGTAACCATCACCCAGGTGGCGGAGCAAGCCTGGGTGGAGGGCGACTATGTAATCCGTTCCCAAGGCATCACCAAAGATGAGACCCTTACCTTTACCATCGACGGCTCCACCGAGGTGATAGTCGAGCTCACCGCCGGGGACAAGATCGATGATATAGTGAACAAGATCAACTCGGCGATGGAAGCCCAGGGAGTAGAGGTTACCGCCTCCAACGATGGGGGGAGGCTAAAGATAACCCATAATTATTACGGCTCGGATCATTCCGTAGAGGTGGTCTCCAATCAGGCCAGCTCCAACAAGAGCAGTGGGATTGGCACCACGCCCAAAAGCGACACCGGTCAAGATGTGGCCGGCTATTTCACCCAGGGCGAGGATACCTACGCTGCCACCAGCTCTGGCCTCTATCTCACCGGATCGGAAGGAGCAACCAATGGACTGATGGTGAAGATTAGCTCGGATACTACGGGGGATAAGGGAGAGATAGCCCTGGCCTTTGGCATAGCTGAACAATTGGAGAGAAGGCTTGACTCCTGGACATCATCTACCGATGGACTGATTAGCATCCGTCAGGAGGGCCTTCAGGATACCATAGACGATTTGGACGATCGCATTTCTGATATGGAGACACGGTTGGAGATGAAAAGACAACAGTTGGAGGCACAGTTTACCCATATGGAGATACTCTTAAATCAACTGAAATCCACCAGCGACTGGTTTGCCCTACAGGTGGCCTCTTGGTATAGTTAGACGACAGATCGGTTTACAGGGATCAGGGAAAGCATCAGAAGTTGAATTATATTCAGATAGCCGAACGGTTAAACATCCCAAATCATAATTCCTGAGCCGTCAGGTGCCTCATCTGACGGCAAAGGAACAAGCACAGCTAAAGGGACTTCCAATGTGCCCTCAGGGCTCCTGCCTTAAGGGGGGGGACCGTAGCGCTCCATTTTACATGGGGCGATTCTTTCCGCCCGATATGAAATCGGGCGCTACAACTCTCTGGAATTCTACCGCACTTCAGTGCAGGGTTGGTTAGACCCTCGGCTAAAGCAACCGCAAAGCCACTTAAGATCGTAGAGGAAAAAAAAGCAAAAGAGAGATGAAATAAAACGATTAGTTAATAATCTTTAAACTTTGCGTCCTTTGCGACTCTGCGGTGAATTATTTTATTGCGGCTTTGCTACACTGGGTTAGTCAATGGTTATCAGTGGTGAGCAATTACACAAAAAGGAGGGAGATGAACCTACAGGACCCATCACAACAGTATCTGCAGACCCAGATTGAGACGATCAGTCCAGGAAAGCTGATCCTGATGGTCTATGATGGAACGCTCACTTTCTTAGAGGAGGCAGCGGAAAGGTTGAAAAGGGGGGATTGGGAGGGAAAGGGTGAGATGATCTTCCGGGCACAGGGTTGCATCACCGAACTTATGTGTTGCCTCAATATGGAGGCCGGTGAAATCGCCCAACTCCTCTATAAACTCTACGAGTATCTCAACTGGAGGTTGGCTCAGGCTAATGCACTAAAAAACCTAAGTGGAATAACCGAGGTCATTGAGCTAATGTCTACCCTGAGGGAGGGTTGGGAAGGAGCGGTAAAGAAAGTGGAGATGATGAGATAAACCTGGAGGAAGAATGCCTGCGCCAAAGGAAAATTCCTTTACCCCTGGAGAGTTGATCCTAATGGTCTATGATGGAGCCATTGAGTATCTAAAAAAGGCCGAAGTGATGCTCAACAAAGGGGATATGGAAGGTAAGCAGAAGATGCTCTTTCGAGCACAGGACTGCATCACTGAGCTTATGTGTAGCCTTAATATGGAGGCTGGGGAGATTGCCAACTCTTTATATCGCCTATACGACTACTCGAACCGGAGACTATCTCAGGCAAATGTTCAAGCCCAAGGAGAACCGATAAAGGAGGTTCTATCCATCCTCTCTGAGCTTAAGGAGGGTTGGAACGAGGCAGTGCAAAGGGAAGAAGGGACTTTCTCCTATGATCACTGAAGGGAACCACTTAAGGGAGATAATAACCGAATACAGAGCCTTTGAGGGTCTTCTCCGCCAGGAGCAGGAGACAATACTCAAAGGAAGGACGAAGGAGTTGGAATCACTTCTCGCCGATGGGGTTAACAGGATCAAGGCAATTGAGGAGAAAACTAAGGCCCTTCGAGAAGGGGGCAAATATGATCCTTCACTTCCTGATGCAGAAAAAACACGAAGCAAAATCGGCCGGATGCTAAAGGAACTCCTTGCCCTCTCCCGCCAGAATGAGGAACTAATGGTGGAAAAGTGGAGGAAAGTTGGGGAGGAGATGGAAAAGATAAGAACCGGCGAGAGGCTCATCCGTGCCTATCGGCCAGTTAGAGGGAAATTAATCATGCCACAAAGACACTAAGGCACAAAGTATTGATAAAATTAGAATAAAAACAAAAGTTGACAGGCTAATACAAAACGACTCAGTTTACAAACCGAACTGCTCTTATGTTTTATATTCTTAGTGACTTAGTGTCTTCGTGGCTAAAGATTGTGAAAAACTGCTAAAGTTTTTTCAAATTTTGCCGATAATATGAATAGAAACATAGTTGCATACCAAGGGGGTGGCCTGCAGATGGAGGGTTACAAGATGGTGAACCTAAATAAGGTAGAAGGGACCTCTCATCTTCACCGGGTGGATAAGGAAAACCGCCAGAAGGGGACCAAGAAAGGGGAGGCGAACCGTGACCGGGTGGAGATCTCTGCCGAGGGAAGAGCCCTCTTAAGAACACAGTATGCGGTTGATCTGGTGAAGGCCCGCCTCAAGGAGTTGCCAGATGTGCGCCAGGAGAGGATCCAACAGGTGAATGAACGGATGCGGGAAGGACATTACAACCGGGATGATGTGCAGAAAGCCACCGTTGACAGGATCTTGGAGACCTACGGTTTGAGATAAGGGGCCAAACTATGGAAGGGAAAAGTGGGGGATATCAAAACGGTCAGTCCTCGGTAATAAAGGGGTCTTGGATCAAACTTCACCCCCAAAAGAGGGTAATAAAGGTGGAGCAAAAGGAGGGACCTAAGCTCGAGGTGGTTCGGCAGGATGGAGTGGTTCAGGGTCTGGAGATCTTCTGCCCCTGCGGAGAGAGAATTAAGATTGACTTTGAATATGGGTCTTCACCTCCACCGGAGTAAGAAGGGAAAAATTCTCCTTGCTGGTAGAGGTTCTACCCTTACTGGATTGTAGCGCCCCATTTTAAATGGGGTGTTTTCTTTCTGGCCGATATGAAATCGGGCGCTACAACTCTCCTGACCTGACAAAGAAAAAAGCACAAAAGAAAAGGCCCTCCCCTTAACGAGGAAGGCCTCCTTTTTTAATACATCCCTCCTCCCGGAGGCATTGCCGGCGGTTTCTCCTCCTCTGGCTTTTCCGTCACCAGAGCCTCGGTGGTGATGAGAAGGGAGGCCACGCTGGCGGCATTCTCCAAGGCCGTGCGCACAACCTTGGTGGGATCTATGACCCCAGCACTCGTTAGATCCTCATAATTCTCCGTCTCAGCGTTGAAGCCAAAACCACCCTTCCCATCCTTCACCTTATTGACCACAATAGAGCCCTCAACCCCAGCATTCTCTGCAATCTGCCTGATGGGCTCCTCCAGAGCCTTCTTAATGATAGTCACGCCTATCCCCTCATCCCCCTCAGCCTTCATCTTATCCAAGGCTGGTAGGGTACGTAGATAGGCCACTCCTCCTCCGGGGAGGATTCCCTCCTCCACCGCCGCTCTGGTGGCATGCAGAGCATCCTCCACCCTGGCCTTTCTCTCCTTCATCTCTGTCTCCGTGGCTGCCCCTACATTTATCACCGCCACTCCACCGGAAAGCTTGGCCAACCTCTCCTGTAGCTTCTCCTTGTCATAGTCAGAGGTGGATTCCTCTATCTGCTTCTTTATCTGGTTTATCCTGGCCTTGATGTTCTCAGTAGCCCCAGAACCCTCCACTATAGTGGTGTTGTCCTTGTCAATGGTGATTCTCTTGGCCTTCCCCAGGTCGTTGATGTTGGTATTCTCCAGCTTGAAACCCTTCTCCTCAGAGATGACGCTTCCGCCCGTGAGGACGGCAATGTCCTCTAACATTTCCTTGCGCCTATCACCAAACCCAGGGGCTTTAACCCCAGCGGCTTTGAGGGTGCCCCGCAACTTGTTCACTACCAGGGTGGCTAACGCCTCTCCCTCCACATCCTCTGCTATCACCAAGAGGGGTTTGCCCATCTGAGCCACCTTCTCCAGAACAGGAAGGAGGTCCTTCATACTGCTTATCTTCTTGTCATGGATGAGGATAAGTGGCTCCTCCAGGATGGCTTCCATAGTATCAGCATTGGTTACAAAATAAGGGGAGAGGTAACCCCTATCAAACTGCATTCCCTCCACCACCTCCAAGGTGGTCTCCGTTCCCTTTGCCTCCTCCACGGTAATCACCCCATCCTTACCCACCTTCTCCATCGCCTCAGCGATCAGATCCCCAATGGCCTTATCGTTATTGGCTGAGATAGTGCCCACCTGAGCTATCTCCGTCCTGTCGGTGACCTCCTTGCTCATCTTCTTCAGCTCATCGACGACAACCTTCACTGACTTCTCCACGCCTCTTTTCAGGGCCATAGGATTGGCCCCAGCAGTGACATTTTTCAGGCCCTCCTTAAATATGGCCTCAGCGAGGACTGTCGCCGTAGTAGTCCCATCTCCAGCCACATCACTGGTCTTGGAGGCTACCTCCCTGACCATCTGGGCACCCATATTCTCAAATGGTTCCTCAAGTTCGATCTCCTTGGCCACAGTGACCCCGTCCTTGGTAACCGTGGGGGAACCGAACTTCTTGTCCAATACCACATTTCTCCCCTTAGGTCCCAGGGTCACCTTAACGGTATCGGAAAGCTTCTCTATCCCCTTCTTTAACTTATCCCTGGCAGAGACATCAAACTCAATCAATTTTGCAGCCATTGCTATCACCTACCTTTTCTTATGGGATTATCGCCAATATATCGCTCTCCCTCATAATGAGGTAGTCATCCCCTTCAACAGTGACCTCTGTGCCCGAATATTTTCCATAGAGGATCTTATCCCCCTTCTTCACTTCCATCTTCATCTTTTCCCCTGAATCGTTGACCTTGCCAGCGCCTACTGCAATCACTTGACCTTGCTGTGGCTTCTCCTTGGCAGTATCCGGAATGATTATCCCACCCCTCTCAACCTCCTCTTCCTCTAAGGGTTTAACCAAGACCCTATCGGCCAAAGGTTTTATCTTCTCCGGCGATATCTTGACCATTGATCGTCCTCCTTTCCAAATTTTTGGCACTCTTCCCTCAAGAGTGCCAAGTTTGCCTAAAATAAAATATAGGGGAAAATAGGCAACAGTCAAAAACAAACAAAATCGGGAAATAAATGCGATGAAACCATAGTATTTATCATTTTTGGATTTTTTTTTAAATGTTTATGAGTTTTTGCTGTTTTTTGCCCTATTATAGATCATCTTCAGCCCATCTAAGGTCAAATGGGGAATGACCTCCTCAATGGTGGTTGAACCCCCCCCCACCCAGGTAGCAGCCCCACCCGTAGCTACTACCTTAGGGTGAATTTTTGCCTCCTTGGCCATTCTCCTGACGATCTCATCTACCTCTCCAATACTTCCATAAAATAGGCCTGACCTGATACAATCCCCTGTAGTAGTTCCTATCACCTTAGAGGGTGGTCCTATTCTCACTTCCCCTAATTGGGCAGCCCGCTCAAAGAGGGCCTCTGCTGAGGTGAAAAATCCGGGGGCGATAACCCCGCCCAGATAGATCCCCTCCCGGGAGACCAGGTCAAAGGTGGTTGCTGTCCCCATATCCACTACGATAACCGGCCCCCCATAAATCTGAAAGGCAGCAGCCGAGTTCACCAATCTGTCCACCCCTACCTGATCTATCTGCACCGGCCCCCATCTGAGCCCAAAATCGAGCTCAGATCCAACCAAAAGGGGCTCCACACCAAAAGCATCCCTGAGACCCACCTCATATACCCAGTCCAGCCGGGGAACAACGGAGGAGACAACCGCACCTTCCAAACCTCCTTTTTTCCCACCCAGGGAGGGGAAGAGATCAATCAGCAAACAAGAGACCTCATCCGGCGTTCCAGCCCGATCGGCCCTTACTCGATAAATCCTCTGCCACCTCTGGCCCCGGTAAAGCCCCAAGGATATTGATGTATTGCCTATATCAATTGCCAGAAGAACCATAATTATACCTTCCTAAGGATTAAGCTTATATCCAGGGTCCGCGCAGAATGGGTTAGAGCGCCAACGGAGATGTAATCAACCCCTGTCTGGACAATCTCCCTCACATTTTTTAGATTGACCCCACCTGAAACCTCTACCCTTGGTCTATCCCTTCCCTTGAGCTTTAAGACAATTTCCATTGCCTCCCTTATCTGGGAAAGGGAGAAATTATCCAACATCACCCTCTCCACCCCAAGGGAGAGAACCTCCTTTAGCTCCCTTAGATTCCTTATCTCTACCTCCACCTCCTTGCCCTTCCATAGGGGATTATCTAAACTCCCCCTAATGGCTTGGGATATCCCTCCCAGGAGATCAATATGATTGTCCTTGACCAATACCATATCATAGAGACCAAACCTGTGGTTTAATCCCCCTCCCTTTCTCACTGCATACTTCTCCAATCTTCTCCAACCGGGAGTGGTTTTCCTCGTGTCCAAGATCCTGGCCTGAGTTCCAGCAATGGCCTCTACAAATTTCGCCGTAAGGGTAGATATTCCACAAAGCCTACCCAAGAAGTTAAGGGCTGTCCTCTCCCCCTTAAGTATGGCCCTGGCCTGGCCTTTAACCTGGGCTATCTTTTTGCCTCCTTTGACCTTTCCCCCCTCCCTCACCAAAGCGCTGAACTCCAGGCTCACGTCCACCCTCTTGAAGACCTCCTCCGCCAGAAAGAGGCCAGAGATAACGCCTTCCTCCTTTGCCACCAGGCTACCCTCAGCCATAAGGCCAGGGGGGACTATGGCCTCAGTGGTAATATCCCCGCTCCCAATATCCTCCCTTAGTGCCTCATCGATGAGAAGTGAATACCCCCTCTCCACGGAAACAATATCAAGTTCTACCCCACATTTGTCAAGGGGAATGTTGGGCTATAAAATCTGCGGGGAATTTATCAAAAAGCAGGCAAAAAATGGTACTGGGAAGGCAGATGGTAACCAGGGTGGTGGGGCTGGGGGCCCAAGGGAGGGGGGAAAGGTAGGGTCAGGGGGGGAGGTTGAGGGAGGAAAGAGGGGAAGGGTAAGGGGTGGGAAAAATTCCCCGCCGAAATCGTCCGCTCTTTCGGACCCAGGGGTTGTAATTGGCCTGAGCTATATGAAGGAAGAATTGTTAAGCCAACTGGAGGAGATAGCAAAAAAGGGTTGAAGAACCTCAGGAGGTTCTTCAATGACTTATTACCAGATGATCAGAGGGGTATCCCAGTTTGATTTAAGGCTTCAGATGGTAGAGAGGTCAGAGAAGGTGGGGATTAGTCAAACCGCCCGGGAGTATAAGACTACCAGAAACACTGTGCGTAAGTGGAGGGAAAGATACAGGCAGGAGGGATTAAGGGGGTTTGAGGATCGCTTGAGGAAGAGGAAGGACTTAAGGGAGGTGAAGAAGAAGCTGCGGGCTCTCAGTTTCATTCAGTTAGAGGCCAAGGATCTCTCGGATATAGAGAGGTATTTGCCTCAGATGAGAAGATTGGGGTTCCCCCGGTATCAGCTGTCAGCACGGGGTGTAAGGATAGGCGGAGGCTGGTTTGCCTTTGCCAAGGAGAAGGCCACTACCAATGCGGCCTTATTTGCATGGTATCTGCTGGGTCACCTCTAATGGCTCTGAGTTTATGGGGAAGGCTTGGACTATCAGCTCTGGTTCAATTACAAGAGGAAGAACAGGTGGAGGGGTAGGAAGCCTCCGCTGGAGATCTTTCAGGAGGTGCCCCATGGGGAGATATCCCCTGGGGTCTTCAACCTTGCTCCAGTAATCGTTGACCAGCTTCTGTCTGCCTGGATAGAAGAGAGAGAATCTATTCAGGGTGGTTACCTTTTTGGGGTCATCAGCCACCCTGGCTTAAACTTTTTGTTGACACGCCTGGTTAAAAACCTTATATTTGCCCTGGCTGGAGGGTTAGCCTAACTGGTAAGGCAGCGGACTTGAAATCCGCCGTCCCTTAACGGACTTGGGGGTTCGAGTCCCTCACCCTCCGCTATGGT
>DAOVCL010000075.1 GCA_030670005.1 Candidatus Zixiibacteriota bacterium
GTCTCCTTAGCTAAAGGGGATCCTCAGGGGGTCTATGCCAACGACGCCTTGGAGAAATCCATCTTTATAGAGGATCACAAAGGTCAGGTGGAAATCCTCCATCACTTCGCCCAGGCGGAGCTGTTGAGCTGGCAGGGGAACTACGGTAAGGCTATAGATCTCTATCGCCAGGTAGCCGATATGGGGGACTCCACGGTCAGCGATTATGCCCTCTTTGGGTTGGCTCAAGCCTTGGAGGGCGATGAGAAATACAAAGAGGCCATAAAAGTCCTCCAGGAGCTGGAGCAAGATTACCCCCACAGCCAACTCACCGATCGGGCTCAGGAGAGGATAGCCCTCATCTGGCTGAAGGGGCTGAACAACCCCTCCCAGGCCATTGATGCCCTCCAGGAGCTCCTCACCAAATATCCTCAAAGCCTCTTAGCAGATGAGGCCCGCACCAGGATCAGAAGGCTGAAGGAATCCTCCCTCCCATAGTCAGCGAAGTTTCTCCCCATGTATGTTTGTGGATGATGCCTCCCACATCAAGAATCAGGATTGACAGGGGTCAGGTACTCCTTTCTGTAGACTTCCGCAATCTATGAAGCATTATACCGTCAGGGCTCCTACTCTAACCGAAGAAGGCTCTTTGTAAAGACCCCAAAAATTTAAGAAAGACCTTGACAGCTCTTCCGTAAAGTGGTAACATTAAGTGGTAGTGGAAAAAGCTGGGCAACCCTTAAGGCGTCTCGCGAATATACCATGAACGATTAGCTTTGTTTTCATAGTTTGATCTTATAGTTCCATTTTCCTTGAAAATCATCTTTTTTAAGAACGATAGATTTGAACTCTTCATCCGTTACTTTAATGCCTGTTTCGTATTTGCTATGATCTAATTTGGCGATAATCTCAAGTCCTTTGCTGGTTCTTGTATTGGCTATTGAACTTAGCCGCCTGCGGCGGGGCTTTTTTGACAAGACGAACAGGATTTTTTATCCTAATTTCTTCAAGAAAACACCGAATGACACCGAAACCACTGAAAAATTATAATGCACATTCTTCCTTAGAATTCTTTATTATTCAGTGATTTTCGGTGTTTAATGAATGAGGTTGTTTGTCCTGTTCATCCTGTCAATCCTGTCTAAAAAGGGAAATTCTATACTATTAAATTTACAACAACTTCCCTACTTGTCAAAGGATGGCCTCGCCAATTTTTTGTAATGAAACAGAACATTCTGTGTTCAATTTTATTCTATATAGGGAAGTTGCTTCAGAAACCTTTGTTATTCCTCCTCTACCCAATGATTGGGCTTCTATAGCCGACCAAATGCGCAGGGTTCTCTCATCCAAAAAGGGGGAAAGCTTCTGGTATTTCGTTTGGAGTTTTTTAACCACATTTGACATACTCCGATATTCCAAAAGCCCTATGAGAATGTCAAGCGTCTTGTTCACTTTATTACTGCTAAAGTCCTAAGGGATGATAAATAATATTGACCCTCAATCATAAAGGTGGCTAAGTGTCTTTCCTGCGGGCGAAGCTCAAGGCTCATCTCCCAGGCCTTGCCTGTATGCCTGAACTGCATCCGCTCTCGGTTTGACCAGATTAGGCCTTGGATAGAGAAGGCCCATAGAACCTCCAGGCTTGATTTTGGTCTTCCCACCAAGCCGCCAAGGGATGAAGCCGGGGTCAGATGCAGAATATGCGTGAACCAGTGCCAGATCCCGGAAGGGGAGAGGGGATTCTGTGGCCTGCGGGAAAATAGAGGAGGCAGGCTCTTCCACCTGGGTGGGACAAGGGAAAGAGGGGTGGTGAGCTGGTATCACGACCCTCTGCCCACTAACTGCGTTGCCGATTGGGTCTGCCCGGGGGGAAGTGGGACCGGTTATCCTCGCTATTCCTACAGGAGAGGAGCCGAATATGGCTATGAGAACCTGGCCGTCTTCTATGAGGCCTGCTCCTTTGACTGCCTATACTGTCAGAACTGGCATTTTAGGAAGAGAAAACCCTCAGAGGGAACAAGAACCGCCGCAGAGCTGGCCGCTGCCGTAAGGGAGAGGACAGCCTGCATCTGCTATTTTGGAGGAGATCCCACCCCTCAGTTGGCCCATGCCATAGCCGCCTCCCGCTTGGCCCTGAAAAAGGCCGAGGGAAGAATATTGAGGATCTGTTGGGAGACCAATGGAAGTATGCACAGGGGGTTGTTAAGGGAGATAGCCCAGCTATCTCTAAGCTCTGGAGGGTGCATCAAGTTTGACCTTAAGACCTTCGATGAGAGGTTGAATTTTGCCCTATGTGGAGTAAGCAATAGGCAGACCCTGGAGAACTTCCGCATACTGGCCGGTCTCTCCCGAAAAAGACCCGACCCACCCCTCCTGATAGCCAGCACCCTTTTGGTGCCCGGCTACATAGACAGAAAGGAGATTTCCAAAATCGCCAGGTTTATCTCCTCCCTCGATCCGACCATCCCTTACACCCTTCTGGCCTTTTATCCCTGCTTCTATATGCACGATCTACCTCGAACCTCCCGCCGACACGCCGAGGAGTCCCTGGAGGCCGCCAAGGAGGCCGGTTTGAAGAGGGTAAAGATCGGGAACCTGCATCTTCTTTCTGATGAGTATTGAGGAACCCCAATAGTTTACAGTGGTCAGCAAACAGGGGCCAGGGAAAGGCAAACGGGGATTTGATGAATACCCTATGGAGGGAGGAACCCTCAATTAGGCTGGGCAGAAGGGTTTCTACCGCACTTTAGTGTAGGGTTAAACCCTCGGCTAAAGCCGGGTAGAAGTGTAGAACGGGCTTGATAAATCAAGCCCCTACCCTCGGTGGGATGATGAGCAACGATTTACGATGACAGTTCTTTTCTGTCGGTTTAATCTGGGGCCCTTGTTTGGTCGTAACTTTGCCGAAATGTGTGGCTCCATAAGATTCCGTGGTAAGTTCGCCACCCACTATGCACAGAAAAACAGGAATCACAAATGACCAGCATAAACCTCATTCTTAATTCTCAATTTTTAATTGCTTTTTTCCGTGAGGTTCCGTGGTGAAATGTTATGAAGATAATCGAGAAGCTAATCAAGGATATTGGTGGAGGTTACTCCCAGGACTTGGGGATTGACCTGGAGTCCCTCGATCCAACCCATCTCTTCAAATGGTTTCTGGCCTCCCTTCTCTTCGGGGCCAGGATCTCAGAGGGGATAGCCATCCGCACCTTCCAGGAGTTCCAGAGGGAGGGCCTGGACTCGGCCCAGAAGATCTTGAAGAGGGGTTGGGATGGCCTGGTGGAGGTATTGGACAGGGGGGGATATGTGAGGTATGACTTCAAGACAGCGACCAAGCTATTGGAGGTATGTGGGAACCTTCTTGGACGGTATGGGGGAGATCTGAACCTTCTCCACCAAAGATCAAAGGATGCCCGGGATCTGGAGGGTAGGCTAAAGCAACTGGGGAAGGGGATAGGGGAGGTGACCGTGAACATATTCCTCAGGGAGCTGAGGGGGATATGGGAGAGGGCTAATCCCCCTCTGCAGGAATTCTCCCTGCAGGCTGCCCTCAACTTAGGCCTGGTCTCCTCCCCTCAGGGGGCTTTAGACCAGCTCAAGGCCTACGGAGACCGCCAATTGGAGCCAGCCCTTTTGAGGCTGGGTAAAAACTTCTGCCATAAGGGAAGATGCAACCAGTGCCCAATGGGGGTGATTTGTCCGAAAAGGGGCCAGTAAGGGAGGCCCTCCTCTACGAACAACTTCCCTCGGAGAGGGTAAGGTGTAACCTCTGCCAGAGGAGATGCCTGATAGAGCCTAACCAGTTAGGTTACTGTTCGGTGAGGATCAACCGAGGAGGAAGGCTCTATACCCTTAGCTATGGGCTCATCTCCACCTATAGACCGGCCCCTATGGAGATAAAGCCCCTATTCCACTTCCATCCAGGTGAGTGGGCCTTCTCCCTGGGGAGCTGGGGGTGTAACTTCCGCTGCATAGGCTGCCAAAACTGGGAGATAGCCCATATCAAGCTCAAAGGAGAAGGGGAGAAGAGGGGATTCCTCTCCCCAGAACGGGCCATATCTATGGCCAAGGAGCAAAATTGTCAGGGAATCTCCTTCACCTACAACGAGCCGACTATCTGGTTTGAGTATACCCTGGATACAGCCAGGTTAGCCAAGGAAGCCGAACTACACACCAGCTTTGTCACCAATGGCTTCATCACCTCGGAGGCCCTGGATCTGATTGGGCCCTGGTTGGATGCCTATCGGGTGGATGTAAAGTCCTTCTCTTCAAGCTTCTACAGGAAGATAGCTAAAGTAGAAGACTTTCACGGGATACTGGAGGTAGCCGAAAGGGCCAAGCTAAAGTGGGGAATGCACCTGGAGGTGGTAACCAATCTGATTCCCGGGCTCAATGACTCCCCCGATGAGCTGAGGGAGTTGGCGGGATGGATAAGGGAAAAGCTGGGGTCGCCTACCCCCTGGCATATAACCAGATTCTTTCCCTACCTCAAACTCTCCCATCTTCCTCCCACCCCGATTAAGACCCTGGAGAAGGCCAGGGGGATCGGAATGGAGGAGGGCCTGGATTTCGTCTATCTGGGGAACCTCGCCGGGCACCCCTTTGAGAACACCTATTGTCCCTCCTGCGGGGAGTTGTTGATAGAGAGACGAAGCAGCCATATCCTCTCCTACCGGATCGAAGGGGGCAGTTGCCCCCACTGTGGGCGGAGGATACCCATCGTAGAAGGGAGCCAATGATAAAGCTTGGCTGTTGTGGATTCCCCATAGCCAGGAAAAGATATTACCGCCAATTCAAGGCGGTGGAGATCCAGAAGACCTTCTACCAACCCCCTAAGCCCGAGACAGCCCAGAGATGGAGGGAGGAGGCCCCGGAGGACTTTGAGTTCACCCTTAAGGCCTGGCAGTTGATCACCCATCCCCCCCAGAGCTCCACCTATCGGAGGGCCAAGGTGGAGATCCTCCCATCTAAAAGGGAGAATTATGGATACTTCCGCCCCACAGATGAGGTCTTTGATGCCTGGGAAAAGACCGGAAGGATAGCCCAAGCGCTGAAGGCTAAGCTGATTATCTTCCAGTGCCCGGCCAGCTTCAAGCCAACCCCAGAGAACATCGGGAATATGGAGGATTTCTTCACCAAGGCCGAAAGGGGTGGGCTGCTATTTGGCTGGGAGCCAAGGGGGAAGTGGAAGAGCCAGGAGATTGAGGGGCTCTGCCGTTCCCTTGACCTTCTCCATATTGTGGACCCATTCAAGAGCAAGGTTGTCTATGGCTCGATCCACTACTTTCGCCTCCATGGAAGGGGAGGCTACCGATATAAATACTCCCCAGAGGAGCTTTTGCAGTTGAGGGAATGGGCAAAGGAGAGGCCCACCTGGGTTATGTTCAACAATGTCTATATGTTCGATGATGCCCTCAGGTTTTCACAGATTTTAAAGGGTTAGGGGTTCAAAAGATCTCATGGGAAATAGGAAAACCTTGACTCTTCGGGGGTCGTAGTCTATAATTGAGTAAGATCATTCTATCCAGGAGAAGATGTAAATGAGCAAGAAGTCATACAATCTTCGTATTAGGGATCTCCCGGAGGAGGATAAACCTCGGGAGAAATTGAGGAAACACGGGCCAGCAGCCCTGAAGAACTACGAACTGATGGCGGTGATCCTGGGAAAGGGAACAAGAAGGGAGGGCGTTCTTGAGCTCTCCCAGAGGATTATGGCCCAATATGGTGATCAGGCCATCTTTTCTGAAGGCGATGTGGAGAAGATAGAGAAGGTCCTGGGCCTATCTCCGGTTAAGGCTTGCCAAGTGGTTGCTGCTTTTGAATTGGGCAAGAGGTTGTTTGGGAGGCAGACCGAGGTTTTCCTCAGGTCCCCTGAGGAGGTCTTTGAGTATGCAAAGGATATGGCCAGGCTGAAGCAGGAACACCTCAGAGGACTCTATTTAGACACCAGGAATAGGCTTATTAGAGATGAGGTGATAACCATAGGCACTCTGAACGAGAGCCTCGCCCACCCCAGGGAGATCTTCCACCCCGCAGTGGAGGCCCATGCCGCCGCCATCATCCTTGTCCATAACCACCCTTCAGGAGATCCCTACCCCAGCAGAGACGATATCGAACTGACCAAACAGATCTACCAGGCAAGCAAGATTATGGAGATAGAAGTGCTTGACCATGTGATTGTCGGCAACAAGAGATATTGCAGCCTAAAGGAAAGCACAGAGATTTGGAGTAGATAGGATGCTGAACGAATCAGACACCCGGGCGAAGCTCATCGATCCCAAACTTCATCGAGCTGGTTGGGAGGAGGAGAGGATTCTGCGGGAGATAGATATCACTCAAGGCCAAATTTATTTGGTTGGCGAAGAGCCAAAGAGGAGAGAGAAGAGAAGGCCGGATTATATTCTCCTCTATAAACCATCTTTCCCCATTGCCGTGGTTGAGGCCAAAGATGAGTCCCACTCACCACTGGCTGGGCTCCAACGGGCCAAGGAATATGCCGACGTATTGGATGTCCAGTTTGCCTATTCGACCAATGGGCACGGAATCGAAGAGTTCGATTTTACCACCAACAAGCAGACAGCGCTCTCACAATTTCCCTCTCCTGATGAACTCTGGCGGAGATACTGGGTTTCCAAATCACCTTCTGGTCACAAAAAGGCAGCAGAAGCCAAGGACCTTTTTGGGAACCCCCTACTCTACCCTTACTATTTAGAACCTGGCGGTAAGGTCCCCCGGTATTATCAGGATGTGGCGATCAAGAGAGTGATAGAGGCCATCCTTGATCACAAGAAACGTGTCCTGCTGACAATGGCCACCGGCACGGGAAAGACTTATGTCGCCTTCCAGGTGGTATGGAAGCTGGTAAAATCAAGATATCTACGTCGGGTTCTCTACATTGCTGACAGGGTTTTCCTAAGGGATCAGGCCCATAATGCCGAGTTCTATCCCTTCGGTGATGCGCGGAAATATATTGAGGAGGGAAAAGCCCCCCAAACCAGGGATATCTACTTCAGCATCTATCAGGCCCTTTACAGTGAGCGGGGTGGAAAAAGGCTGTATCAGGAATACCCTCCAGATTTCTTTGACCTCATAATCATTGATGAGTGCCATCGTTCTGGGTTTGGTACCTGGCATGAGATCTTGAAACATTTTAAAAGCGCTATCCATCTGGGGATGACTGCAACTCCGAAGCGGACGGATAATATCAACACCTACGGCTACTTTAAAAAACCGGTCTATTCCTACAGTTTTGGCCAGGGAGTTTCGGACGGATTTCTTGCCCCCTTTCAGCTCTTCCGCATCTTCACCAACATCGATAAGGACGGCCTCCATCTGCGGGAGGCGATCTACCAGGGAGCACAAATCTATATTCCTGAGGAAACCGAGCCAAGGGAATTTTATACTATGCAGGATTTCGAACGGGAGATCGTAGTGCCAAATCGGACAAAAACCCTATGTGATCATCTGGCTCAACTGTTCAAAACCTTCAGCCCTACCCAGAGAAGCATCATCTACTGTGCGACAATAGACCACGCGGCCGAAGTGGCCAAAGAACTGCAGAACCACTTTTCCCATTTAGGTTATCCTGATTATGCTGTCCGTATTGTAGCTGAGGAACCAGATGTGGATAAAATATACGAACAATTTCGTGATTCGGAGAAACCGGCCCCTGTAGTTGCCACTACGGTAGACCTTCTGACCACTGGAGTGGATATACCCTCTGTCCACAATATCGTTCTGCTCAAGCCCATTGCCTCAAAAGTGGTCTTCAAGCAGATCATCGGTCGAGGCAGCAGAGTTGACCCCTTAACCGGTAAATATTTCTTTCGCATTATAGATTATGTGAATGCCACCAGGCTGCTCGATGGATGGGAAGAACCTCTGGAAGGTAAACCTGGAAAGATCATTGAGGGGCCTCTTGACCTATCCCTCCAGGGGATGGTTGTAGAATACGAGGTAATGACACCCATACCAAATGTTAAGGTTATCGCCGAGATCGGCCCAAATATGCAGCGGAGAGTCCGCACAAACAAAGAGGGGGAGTTCACACTCACCAAGCTTCCCCACTCACCCATCACCCTTTTCGTCTCAGCAAAGGGTTTTCGCAATCGCAAGTTGACTATTATCCCAGAAGCCGACAGTCCACCCTTGATTATTGAGCTCAAACGGGAGGCTCCAAAAGCCGAAAAGATCGTTATCCATAATGTGGAGGTACACATCGAAGAGGAGACCCGTCTGGTCTATACCTCGGATGGCAAGAAGCTTACTGAGGCTGAATATATCGAATACTCTAAGAAAGGCGTTATCCAACGGGCCGCCTCTTTAGAAGATCTGAAAGTAATTTGGTTGGAGAGGGAGTCCCGCCATTCTTTTCTGCAAGAGCTTAGAAATGAATCCATCTATCCTGAACTCCTCGCCCTTTTTCTGAAAATGCCCGATGTCGACACCTTTGATTTACTTGCCCATTTAGCTTTTAGTGCCCCGATTTTGAGCCGTGAGCAACGAGCCCAAAGAGTGCTCAATCTCCATCAATCCTTTCTCAATGCCTTTGGTTCAGATGCAAGAGAGGTTCTGCTGGCCCTTTTGGAGAAGTATCGTGTCGGAGGGATCGAGGAGATAAGAGCAGAGGTATTTCGCATTCCTCCATTTGACCGAATGGGATATGGACCAGGGGTGATCCGACGCTTCGGTGATCCGGCTCGACTTTCCCTGGCTTTGGGAGAACTCCCAAAAAGGATTTATGAGATAAGCCAATGAATAAACAGTCTGAACTTTTTGAGCACCAGACCCGTAAGGACCTGGCCAACGAAATCTGGCGGGCCTGTGACATTATGAGACGGGATGATGGAACTACAGGG